>NZ_VILC01000059.1:0-26535 GCF_009712065.1 Aphanizomenon sp. UHCC 0183
ATGAAATTCCCTAGAATAAAATTTCCAGAATAATTGACCGCAGATAAACGCAGATAAAGACGGATGGATTTATGGATTTTATGATTCTGTGCAGCTTCACATAAAATTGGGATTACGGGTTAAAATTCTTTTGGCAATTATAGGTTATTTATAAATCATGACTCTGGGTAAGAAAATAAAGGTTATAGATAGACTCCGCTTGGGTTTTGCGGTATCAATGGCTAAAAGTGTGACGTTTTTGGTGCGGTCATTGCGTCTTGGTGCTGCTAGTGTTTTACCTGGTTCGATTGCGCGACGGATAGAACCTCGTATTTTGGAGTTATTGAGTCAGCAGGTTAAAAATGGGGTAATTCTCATTGCGGGGACGAATGGGAAAACTACTACGGCATTACTGTTATGCACTATTTTAGAACGGAATGGTTTCTGTGTTGCCCATAATTCTACTGGTGCAAATTTAGAAAATGGGTTAGCGACGGCTTTAATAGACAATGCTAGTTTACTAGGAAATCTGAATGTAGATTATGCAATTTTGGAGGTTGATGAAAATATAGTTCCCAAGGTTTTAAAACCGCTACAACCGCGAATTATTCTCTGTTTGAATCTGTTCCGTGACCAGTTGGATAGATATGGGGAAGTGGATAGTATTAGTAAGCGGTGGACTCAGGTGATTGCTACTTTACCAACAACAACGGTAGTTATTCCCAATGCTGATGATCCGACTTTATCCTATTTGGGTCAACAGTTACCGCAAAAGGTGTTATTTTTTGGTTTAAATGAGCCTGAAAATTATTTAGAAGCTATTCCTCATGCGGTTGATTCTATTTATTGTCCTAGATGTGGTCATGCTTTAGATTATCAAGGGGTTTATTTGTCCCATTTGGGAGATTTTACTTGTCCTAGTTGTGGTTTTACTAAAAGTAAACCTGCTTTATTAAGCCAGGAATGGTCACAAATTCTTGTGGGTTTATATAACAAATATAATACTTTGGCAGCAGCTACAGCAGCGCAAGCATTAGGAGTTGATGAGGTTAATATTAGAGATGGAATTAATAATTTTCAAGCTGCTTTTGGTCGTGCGGAAGATTTAGTAATTGATGGTAAACGGGTGCGGATTCTTTTATCAAAAAACCCTGTAGGAACAAATGAAACTATTCGTGTCGTCACTCAAAGTACCGATAAAACTACTTTATTGGTGTTGAATGATCGGACTCCTGATGGTACTGATGTATCATGGATTTGGGATGTGGATACAGAAAAGTTGGTAGCACGGGGTGGAACGTTGATTGTGAGTGGCGATCGCGTGTATGATATGGCTTTACGTCTACGTTATAGTCAGGAATCTCTGGACAGTGACATCAATCTGATTGTAGAGCCAAATTTGCAGCAAGCGATCGCTACTGCTCTAGAGCATACACCCGCAAATGAAACCTTACACATTCTCCCCACCTATTCAGCCATGCTGGAAGTGCGAGAAGTATTGACTGGTAGGAAAATCCTCTGATAATTGACTAATGACGTTTATGGTTTATGTGTGAATTATGAAAATAGTCAAACTGATTTTACTGGCTTTTCCTATGTTTTTCGCATCTCTGCTATTGGTAGTTAACCCAGCACACGCTGCCAATTTCAAACCTACACCTGCTGTGCAAATGATTGTGGTGACATCTACTCAAGCCAATCTTGATATAGTTACACCGCAAATAAATAGCATCACACACTCTGTAATCGAACAAACTGGTTGTAGTTGCACTAATTGTGTTCAAGCTAATTTACAAAAATTACAAGGTAAATTACCTATGGTGGGAATTTAAGAAATTAGAACAATAAATGTTTTACAAGACACAGCAAGTCTGTGTCTTTATTACTTTATATAATTATTTCTGGACTTTTTAATATATTCATCAATTACAATCAATTATGTTAGAAAAAAAACTATCTACACATTTATTGAAAACTATCATTCTAGGTGTAATGGTAGGTTTATTTGGATGTGGAAATAAAACTATTAGTACAACATATAATACCACCAATAATAATATTAATAATAATTTGCCCTTTGTCGTAGCAACTAATAGCGTAATTTGCGATTTAACAAAACAAGTTGCTGGAGATACAATTAATCTGATTTGTTTAATTCCTCCTGGGATAAATCCTATAAATTATAAACCCATACCAGAAGATAATCAAGCCATTAAAAATGCTAGTTTAGTATTATATCATGGTTATAACTTTGAACCAGGGTTAATTAAAATTATTGAAGAGATCAAAAAGCCTAAATCAAAAATTGCCGTTGCTAAAACTATAGGTGTAAATTTCATCAAAATTGGAAAAACCGGTAAACAAATTGTTGAACCTCATGTTTGGCATAATCCAAATAATACTATCAAAATGGTAGAGATAATTAATAGTAGTTTAATTAAACTAGTACCAAAAAATAAGAAAATCTATAATAAAAATACAAAAATAATCACCCAAGAAATCAATCAAATCAATAATTGGATTAAAGTAAGACTAGCTAGTATTCCCGATAAAAATCGAAAATTAATTACAACAAATTCAGCAATGATTTATTATGTCAAAGCTTATGATATTCCCTATTCAGTCAATTTAGGTAATGTCAAAAATACAGGAAAATTGACAGATACAGAAGTCAGAAATTTGGCTAAGGATATTCAAAAAGCTAAAGTACCAACAATTTTTGCAGATACAAATACCAATTCCAATTTACTCGCACCTGTAGCGACAGCAGCGGAAGTAAAAGTTTCTCAAAAACCACTTTATATTAACGGACTAGGTGAACTAGGAAGTGACGGAGAAACCTATCAAAAAATGATGACAACTAATACAAGAATCATTGTAGAAGGATTGGGAGGAACATATTTAAAGTTTCAGGTGAGACAATAATTACTGATACTTGAAAATTGTTATCAACTCATCACAAAAACCTGATAAGATACCCAAACAACATTTTAGAAATTAGTCGGTTTCAACCAAATCATCACTAAAACCTGACAAAATACCCAAACAACATCTTAAAAATTAGTCGGTTTCAACCAAATCATCACTAAAACCTGACAAAATGCCCAAACAACATCTTAAAAATTAGTCGGTTTCAACCGACTTTAGCTATCAGACAGGGAATTTATTCCCTGGATAAACTGGATAAACGTATTCCTGGATAAACGTTTCATAGTTAAATAAATAGCCGGGGAATAAATTTCCCGTTTCATAGTTAAATAAATAGCCGGGGAATAAATTCCCCGTCTTATAGCTAAAGTCGGTTAAAACCGACTAGGAATTAAAGTTATCAATTAATTTGATTCTGCCCAATTTTTTGCCCAATTGAGAGTTTGATGAACTTCTTCCAGGGTTGCAGCTTCACAATAAAGGCGTAAAACAGGTTCAGTGCCGCTAAATCTAATCATTAACCAACTTTGATCAGCTAGTCGGAATTTATAACCGTCAATTGTTTGACAACCAATGACTTCTTTACCCGCAATTTCTGTCAAAGGTTGAGATTGCAACTGTTTTAATAGTCGCCCTCTAACTTCCATATTTGCTAAAGGTAAATCAATGCGATCATAGCTGGATGAAAAACCAGTTTGTTGTTGTAAATAGCGATAATATTCACCTAAATCCAAACCCGATTCTACCACTGCTTCTAATACATAAAGTGCCGATAATAAAGCATCACGTTCGGGAATATGGCTACCATAACCAATGCCACCAGATTCTTCACCACCTAGCAATACCTGCGTCGCTAACATTCGGTCAGCAATGTATTTATAACCTACTGCTGTTTCATGGATAGAAAGGTTATGTAATGCGGCTACACGGGGCATTAAGTCTGAACCGCTGACAGTTTTAACGATTTCGCCCTGAAAGTTCCGCCGTAGGGTTAAATGGTCAATTAAGATGGGAATTAAGATTTGGGAACTGAGGAAATTAGCATCTTGATCTACGGCGGCAATGCGATCGCAATCTCCATCAAATACCAAACCCACAGTTAAACCGGTTTTATGGGTTTGCCGATGGGTTTTCATAACTGTAAATAGTCGGGAAAGATACTTTGGTAAAGGTTCAGGCGCACCACCTTCAAATAGAGGATCACGGTCGCTATTAATTTCCTTAACTTGTTCCCCTAATAATCGTGCTAATCCCCCAGCCGCTGCCCCGTGCATGACATCCACAAATATTGTTAACTTGCCAGTTGCGATCGCTTCTTTAATTTTGTGAATATCAACTTTAGCGGCTAATGCTTGACAATAACTCGGCCAAGGATCAAAGGTTTTTTCCTTACCTGGAATCGCTGCTGGGGCAACTTTTTCTGATAATAAAGCCTCTATCTCTTGAGTAACTTCCGGTGGTACTGAACCACCAAAAGCACTTTTAACTTTTAATCCTAAATATGCGCCAGGATTATGACTAGCTGTGACAACTAATGCCCCTAAAGCCTTGAGTTCTTTAGCCGCCCAACTGTAAGCCGGAGTGGGGGCAAAGGTTTCGCTAAACAGGACATCAAAACCAACTGCGGTGACGGCATTGGCAACCACACGGGCAAACTCTTCTGCCATAAATCGGCGATCATAACCGATAATAATCGTTCGGCTACCCACTTGGGAAAAGTAAGTATTATGTAAAACTTTGGCTGCTACGGTTGCGACTAATGCCAGACGTTCAAAGGTAAACTCCTCACCTATCACACCCCTCCAACCATCTGTACCGAATTTGATTGGGTTAGTTACAACTGACATAAAAATATCCTAAATTTCTCACTGAGAATTTTAACATTAGTAGGACTTACGCAAGTGTCACACCAAAAATCTGTTGTAGGGTGCGTCAGACTGCATAAATCCTGCAAATAAACAGATTGTTGATATCTGACGCACCCTACCAATGTGCCAGTTGCGTAAGTCCTGATTAGTCAGTTCTTAACAGGTGACAAGGCGGTTGAAGATGAGATGTGGCAACATTCAGGCTCTATCCCCTATGAAACAAGCTGTTTAGCCACATTGTCACCCGTTACAGCGATAATCATATAAGGTACATCTTAGCCCCCTCATCGCACCCCCCTAAATCCCCCCGCTGCGGGGGGAAGAAAAGGATAAGCTTTTGATACTGGAGGGGGTTGGGGGTGGGGTTCTTGTTCCGGGTTTGATGACAATTTGCTGTAAGTTTTAGATAAAGCTGAAATTAGTAGCAGTCAACCTGGTAGTATCAACTCCGTTCAAGATCGCAATAGTTGTATTGCCTACGATAATACTATTGTCAATTAAAGTCAGGTCATTGAAATCAAAACCAGCGCCTTGACCACGAATACCTAAGACATCAGTACCCATATCGAAGTCAATAATGGTGTTGGTAGTAGCAGGTATATCACCAGTGAGGATATAGAACTTGTCAGCACCAGCACCACCGGAGATTAAGTTACCACCACCCTGTTGGAGGTAGAAAATATCGTTACCTTCACCACCAAGAGCGCGATCGCCTGCACCCAAGAAGAAGGTATCATTTCCTGCGCCACCGGACATCCGATTACCACCTTTGCCATCAATAGCATAGAAGATATCATTGCCAACGTCACCAAAGACGCGATCGCTCTTACTCACATAAATAGTATCTGCTCCACTACCACCAAAGATATTATTATCGCCAACTGGAGACAGACTCACATCTACCTCATCATCTCCAGCGCCAGTAAATACTATATCCTGTTCGCCATCCAAATCTATGGGGGACATGAGTTTATCGTTGCCAGGTGTACCGGAAACTAGGTCTTGAGGTTTAGTAATGGGATCTGATCCTTCCTGGAATTCACCTGCCCGTAATGGTAGAGCAGTTTGTAAGCCAAAATCAGTAGCTAATTCATTTTGTCCACGACGTAAAACATCTGTATCAAAGTGACGTTGGTAGATTTCTCCATAATTACCAACTGCTTTGATCATATTCACAGCCCAATCATTAGCTAGACCAAGCATTTGACCGATATTGCCTTCTAACCCTAAGAATTGACGAATCTCGCTGCTGTCATTATTACTAGGATTATTATCGGTATTGCGGGCTAAAATTTCATCAATATTTTGAGAAGTAATTCCATATTCTTGTGCTTGGACTAAACCATGAGTCACCCAACCTACTACATCGCCCCAATCCGATTGATTTTCATCAATTACCATCGCTAGAGGTTGTTTGCTAATGTTGGCATTGAGTAAATGATGGTTATCAGGATCTGGTAGCAAAGGCATTGCTGCATATAACAAGGGAGTATCCAGAGACACCGCATCAACTGTTCCTAGTAAATATGCAGTAGTAAGCTGATTAGCAGTGGTAAATTCGATAATTTCCGCATTAATACCATACTTTTTAAAGATATCCTCAAGATTTTGCCGCGAGTTAGTATTAGCACTGACACCTATTTTCCGACCGTTTAAATCAGGAAGGTTAACAATACCATTATCCTTTCTGGTTAAAACTCCTTGTCCTGTGTAGAAGTATATAGGACTAAAATCTACTCCATATTGGCCATCTCTGACTAAATCATGGGTGACTTGATGGACAGTAATATCAACAACACCATTAGCAACATCTGTGAATCTTTCCAGGTTGTTTAACTGACGAAATTCTACAGCCTGAGTATCACCAAATAAGGCAGAAGCCAGTGCTTTACTTAGATCAATATCAAAACCGACTAAGTTACCATCACCATTAGGGAAGGAAAAACCAGGATTTCCACCATTAGTACCGACAATCAATTTACCGCGTTCTAAAACTTCAGTCAGTACATTCCGGTTACTATTTTCAATTAATTCTAAATCTTGGGATGTGCCGGAGAAAGGAGGAGAATAGATTAAACCCCCTTCTGTCCACAATAAATTGCTTTCTCTTTCTACTTCTGGGAAATGACGCTCGTATATTTCACCATAATTACCTATGTCTTCAATAATCTTAGCCGCAAAGTTATTTGGTAATCCTAATCCTGTACCTAAATCCCCTTCTATTCCTAAGAATCTCCGAATACCTGCTTCAGAATCATTATTAGGATTATCATCGGTGTTGAGGGCGATAACTTGAGCGATATTTGCAGAGGTAATCCCAAATTCTTCAGCTTGCATGGGTACATAAGTTACCCAACGAACTACATCCGCCCATTGTGAATCATTTTCCGGCACAATCAAACCGATGGCTTCTTTGGTGGAATTGTGGTCATAGAAATAGGTAGAACTGAAATCAACGTTGTGGGCGAGATCCCCTTCTGCGGTTTTAATAGTATGATTAGCACCAATGTCAACTATCTTATTGCTAACAAGCTCAAAACCACTATTCAAATCTGCATTTACAAATTCAATCTTAGTTGCATCTCCGAAGATGGCAGCAGCTAATATTTTAGTAAATTCTCTGTCAAAATCAGTAGTTTGTGATGAGGTAGCAACTTTCAAATAACCACGGTTGATAATCTCATCATAAATTGTCAAGTTTGGTTTTTCTACCATGTCTACAGTTGCTGGACTATAAACAGTTTGACTATTATTAGAAGATTCTGAGATAACAGCAGTTTGGAAAGTAGGTTCATCTACTAATTGAATAATGTTTGCTAAGTTGGGGAATGTGTTATAGGTTTGTCCATCATTTTGGATTAAGGCAATATCTACTCCGTTAAATTGGAGCGTACCAACCAAGAAACTAAATTGTTCTAAACTATTAACACCAAAACCCGTCTTGGAAATTTGGATAATATCGCCTTGACTTGGATCAAAATCAAGAATGAAGTCAATTCCTTGAGTGGGAGTGCTGTAATAGAATACATCTGCACCTTCACCACCATTGAGCAAGTCTGCACCTTCACCACCTTCGAGGATGTCTTCCCCTGCTCCTCCTAGTAACCAGTCGTTATCTTCATTACCTGTTAAGTAGTCGTTACCTGTACCACCGTCTAAGACATCGTTACCTTCATTGCCTTGAAGTTGGTCATTTCCGGCATCACCTTGTAGTTGATCATTACCCATACCTCCCACAAGGATGTCATTATTCATGCCTCCGAACAGCTTGTCATCTCCTGCACCACCATTAAGTGAGTCTGTACCGGAGCGACCTTCTAATATATCTGCACCATCGCCTCCATTCAGGCTATCATTTCCTGCACCACCATCTAAAATGTCGTTACCTGCATTTCCGGTGAGTGAGTCGTTACCATTACCACCTTTGAGGATATCGTCTTGGTCTGTACCGATAATGGTGTCGTTACCTGATGTACCATTGGACTCCAAACCTTTTTGACTACTATTAACGCTATCTGCTTCATTATCGTTAATAGTAATTAGGGCAGTTTTGGCAATGGGGTCAAGGATGTAACCATTACCCACATATTTGAGGTTGAGAGAGATGGTTTCTTTGGTTTCTTTGAGGGTGTCATCAATGGCTGACACATCCAGGATAGCTTGGGTTTCTCCGCCTTTGATGATGATTTCCCCAAAGTTTGAGCCTGCAAAACTGTAATCTTGTCCTAATGTTGCTGTTCCAGAAAGTGTGTAAAGGATTTTCAACCCTTGGCTGGGTGCTGCTGCTCCCAGTTCAATCGTAAAACTTCCTTTTCCTTCTATACCTTCGGTGAGGATATCATTACTAATTACCTTCACTGTCTGGTTTGTGTTGAGGCTCTGATACTGTACCAAGAAGGTATTAGCATTGAACAAGTTATTTAATTCAGCTTGTGCTTCTTCTGAGTTAATTGCACCTGTCAATAATTGACCAATTAAAGTAGGTACAGAACTATTAACAATCTTTTTAATGGGGGAAATACTGGGAAGAAAATCATCAATTGATCTTTCTAAGGCTTGGTTGGTAACTTGTTCAATCAACCGGTTACTGCTGAAGAGTAATTGAGCAATATCGTCGCTGGCATTGAGAATAATATCGTTTTTCAGTTTTTCATTTAATTTGGCTAGGAGTAAGTTAATGTCATCAATGTTATTGAGGTTAAAACCATTACCCATTTGCAAAACATCTTGTAAGGCGAGAATTACCTGAGTTTCAGCTTCTTCTTGTGAAAAACCCATTTGCTCTAGGATGCTTATGCCACCAAAGAATAGATTTATTGCCTCAATATGAGAAACTGCCATTTTCACCCCATTGATGTCACCTTCTCCAATTGCTTGATATGGGTTATAGGTATCAATATTGATATCATCTGAAACATGAAAGAAGGTTTTAATTAAATTGGCGGCATCATCACCTGTTAATCCTCGCTTGGTTAACATTGCTTTTAAACTAGTTAAAGGTGTAACCATGGTGGAATCCGCGCCGACAATTAATTGGTTTTGTACGGTTAACCCAGTGGTAGTATCAATTCCCCCTTCAGCGATAATTTGCCCTTCATTGTTATCAAAACTACTATTTCGATTCAGATCATATTCTTCGGGGATTTCCAGGTTGTAATTACCATTGCTGTCGGTAAAGGTAAACGGTTCATCTCCATCAAATTGATTATTGAAATTAGCATCCCAATAGACTAACGAACCCACCTGGGGGGCATTTGCTACTGAACCACTAATACCGTTTGCACCGATGCTAAATTCGGCGATTTTAAACCGGGCAAAATCATCGTTATAAACTGTTATGCCGAATAATGCTTTGACGGTGATATTTAAGAAAACTGATAAATCTCCGTAAAGTTCAAATAACTCTAGGGGTGTATCTAGACGGGAAATGATTTCTGAACCCCGTATTTTACCATCACTTGTATTCGTTTTTTCTCCTATGTCTTCTAAATCAAAGCCTACATAAGCACCTAAACCACCTGTGACATAAGCACTGAGTATTCCAATATCTAAGCCAGCGCCAGCTCCTATCTCAGCAAGTATAGAAAGCTCATCTTTTTCGTAGCCATTAATATCCCAATCATTTACATAAAACCCGTCTAGGACTTTGTAAACATCTTCTATGCGGAAATCAGATTCTTGCCATTGTTCAATACCATAAGTATCGTAACCGACAGCTAAATCAGTTTTAGCAGAGAATGAACCTTGTAAAATCCCAGTAATAGGTGGAAAAATCGGGAATTTTTGTTCAATTTCAAAGTCAAAATTAAAATCAGGAATGTCATAGGTAATTAAATCAACTCCTGATTCTCCTAACAGAAGACTAACAGCGGTAGTTGGTGATGTGAGGATGGGAAAATTTAATCCTTCTAAACCCTTTAATTTACTAATCAAACTACCTTTTGAGGAGTTGTTAGCTTGGGTTTCTGTAGTCTTGTTTAGGTTATCGGTTGTTTGAGCTGTATTTTGACCACTACCCTTGCTGGGTTTAACACTAGCAGCCTGATCTACTTCGTCTTTACTGGCTGCTTTGAAGTCTTCTAAGGAGTAATTACCAAAATTAATGGCGATACTTTCTTGAGTAGAGGAATTTTTAAGTAAATCTACAATTTCGGAAATTCTGGTAATTGTTTGAGCAAATTTTATGGCTTTGTCTATTCTTCTTTTCTGTTCAGAGGTTCGGCCTAAGGTTTGAGCAATTTCTAAAATAGAAACGCCAGGTTTTCCATCTTTATCAAAGACACTTTCTAGTCCGATATAGCCAAAGATTTTCGTGTCAGCGTTGAGAGCTTGAATTATTGGCTTGATGGGAGTAATAATCTTATCAGCAGTACTGATTACAGGTTTAACAACATTACTGATAAATCCTCCTAAGTCAAGAGTAATATTATTGAAATCAACGCTTAAGCCATTACTTCCAGCTTCGTTTTGATTACCGTAGTTAAATAGGGGTAAATTAGCAGCTAAATCAACACTAACGGCAGGAAAGTTTGTATTATTATTAATGCTGGTTTCGGCTGTTAATCCTAGATTAGCCTCTCCAGCAAATTGATAGTTGAAAAGGTCGGAAAAGTTTAGTTCTGGGTTGTTCTTGAAGTTGACAAGCTCGGTGATAGTGAGGCGACTGCCATCATCCAATAACTTTAGGACTTGTGGATCTGTGCTGAGTTTATCTCCATCATTGGGTTCGTATTTATTATTATTGTCGAAATCATAGTAGCTAATTTTGTTGCCTTCTATGGTAGTTTCTTTCGTCAGTCCTGCATAACTCCTTGTCGTGACATAATCTGCGCCTGTTACAGCCGTGTCATAGATATCGTTAATATCTAAGGTATTCCCTACAAGAGTTGTGTTATTTTCTTGGCTATTACCAGCAGCTTGTGAGAATGAAGCAAGTTTTGTCAACTGAGTATATAGTTGAGTTGCATAGCTATGGTTATCAGTGACAGATAATGCACCAGGTTGAAATAGATCTGACCAATTTACGAATATATCTAAATCTGCGAGATTACCATCGAATCCCAATGTGTTGCTAGTATGCAACGCGACTACTCGAACAGCATCGGAAGGATCTAAGCGATTTTCTGGTAGATCAAGAACATTATCATTTATGACAGAATTTGGTGACGTATCTAATGCATAATCTAATAAATCAGACTCAAATAATGGACCAGCAGGATCTAGTCCCACGATACTATTAATAGACGTACCTGTTAAAGTTTTATAACTTTCTCCCGCATTACCCATCACATGAGCGCCTAAGCTATGACCAATCAATTGTGTTTTGGTGGTATTTATATTTGCCGCTTCTAAAAATTTAGCTAGTTCCTCACCTATTCCTACTACTTTATTGGCGTTTTCTCGATATTTTGATATACCACTTGCTGCATCACTCCAATCCCATAAAATTACGTTTACATCTTCATTAAAGTAATTATAGATGGCACTGCCTAATTCTCGGAATTGTGGGTTGTCTCCAATAACACTAGATGTAAAACCATGAGTAATGACAAAAGTAAACTTGTTTGGATCAAAATTTGCAAAAGATTGATTAAAGTCTAATACCGTTTCATTTAACAACAAATTAGCTGTAGCTTTATATGTTGTATACTCTTTAAAAGGATTTTGAGTAGGTTTTGTTTGTGTAGTTGTTGAAGTCAACACTCCACCAGGAACGCTGGAAGATTCGACTGAGGCTGTTTTATAATTGAGATATGTTTCACCAGCATCAAATTTGCCATTACTGTTAGCATCAAGAAAAGCAATTCCCGTACCTTGGATAAATTCGCCTTCTCCTTCTATATTCAGGTCGCCATCCAAAATCAAATTATTATTTTTGTCTAGTTTCTTATCAACTTTTGTGGTTTCTGCTGAATCTGCTATTCCGTTGCCATTGGCATCATAATAATATTCAAATTGCTTTGTACCATCACTCCCAATTGCTACAACTTTTTTAACAATTTTAAATGGCTGGTCAAACTTCGTAGAATCAATGGTAAAAAGTTCACCAGTATCTAATGTTCCATTACGATTAACATCAAAGTAGTATTTACTATTGTCTTTGGTTATACGATAAATTCCCTCGCCTTTTACGAAAGATTCTTCGTCATATAAGCTATTTCCATTGGTGTCAATGGTTTTAACCCCACTAGCAGGTTTCAATTCACTTTCAATAATACCTTTTTCGTTGATATTCGTAAAAGGTTCATTATTATCTAACTGTCCATTACCATTGACATCAAAGAATTGAACGCCCTGAGAGTTATCTAAATCATTTAAACTAGCTTCAAAACTAACTTCCAGTTTGGTGGGATTGTTAGCATCGTCTGCGAAATCTAGTTTCAAGAAACCTAAGCTGCCTTGCCCTTTAAATTGATCTAAATCAACGGTAACATCTGTTTTAAAAGCGGTTTTGTCTGTATCAATATAGAAGCCAAAATCATCGTGCAAACCAAAACCCAAAGAGAAATTGTAGTTAAAGTCAGCCTTTAAATCCCCTTTTGTTTCTAAGCCAATACCTAATGCTGGTACTCCCAAATCTGTGGAGAGAGGTATTTTAAAGAGGTTATAATTTTTGCTGATATCTAGCAGCGCAGAGATTTCATTGTTAGTTACCTTTGTTGTAACTGTGAAAGCATCTTCACCAAATGTGTTGCTGAGAACATTTTCAATTATTTCTTTTAGCTTTGATGCAGTTAGATTGTCTGTTGAACTAATCGCATTTACTAAATCTTGACTAAAATATGCAATGGGATCTGGTGCAACTCCATCTAAACTACCAATCAAGGGTAAGCTCAGATTATCCATACTGTCTTGTAGTGATTTTAAGCCTTGTCCCAGTGCAGAGGCAGTTGCTTTGGAGTCTAGAATCCGATCTAATACATGAATTGTTTGGTCAGGGACGAATAAACCTTCATAGGTATTATCTTGACTGGTGACTGCATATTTGATGGAATCTGCGTGATAAATTCCTGGTTCTGCAACACCATCATTACTACCCGTGATGGTAATGGTTTTCAGTTTGTACCACTCGTCTGGGCTGATAGTTATGGTAGTGGTTTGTTTTTCTACTTGCTCAATAGTATGGGTGATGGGAATGAAAATATTTTGAGAATTACCAGAATTATTAATTGTTGCCTTAACCTTATACTGACCATCAGTAGTATTTTTATCTAGGTTATAAAGGACAACTTGCTGAATTTGATTCCAATTACCATCAATGATTTCCCCAGTGATGGGATTTGTTTCCTCACCAGTGAATGTTAATGTTACTTGTTGGGTGTTGTTGTTATCATTGCCATCATCAAAGACAATTGTTGTTGTTCCTGTTGGTTTTGATGTTAATTTTACATCAAAGGCGACTGTATCCCCTTTATCTGTGAACACTAGGCTTTTGAGTTCAACATTAAGATTGGAAACGTCTGTTGTGTTAAATTTATAAACATCTTTGTCAACCTGAACAGTAGTGGGATTGATGGGATTTGCAAATTCAATTTCTGCCCCAGGAGTTAGGGTTATTTTGACCTCTTTTGTAGGTTCGCTGAGAAGGGATACTTCAAATGTAGCGGTTTCTCTTTCCCTGACAACGGTTTGACGACCTACTTCTACTATACGGATTCCGGGGACATCATCATCCTGAATACTGAGGGTGGCTTTTGATGTATTTCCATCGGGATCTAATTTGCCATTACTGTTAGTATCTTCACCTGGATCTAATTGACCGTTAAGATTAACATCTTCACCTCCCAAGGTATAGGTTGGATTTGTAGTATTAGACAGTAACTCAACAATAACGGTTTCTGCGGAAAATTTCGCTAGTTGCCCAACTTGAATCTGATTAATATCGTTGGTATTAAGTTTGACCGTTAGTTTGCCATTGTTATATCCTAATACCTCTGCTTCGATATTATTATCAAATTTGATTTTGCTACCTTCAGGCAGTTCTACAATTTGTGGAGTAGAGGATAATTGACTTGAAGGAATGATTTCTTTAGTTCCTCCAGGTGGAGTCCATAATAATTGAACAGCACCAGGTCCACCCTGTTCATGATATTCAAGCTTAATATTATATTCTTTACTGGCATCAAGTGTAATTTTATCACTGCTGTGTTCTGTAATAGGATGTGATAACCATTTGTTAATTATCGGTGTTTTGTTTTCAGTGATATCATCTTCAGAAATCCAAAGCCTGACTCCATCATCGGAGTTTGTAGAAAATGTATAATCACCAGGCTCTGTGGGCTTGATTTTACCTTCCCAAACGATTCCAAATTTGTCATCTGGTACTTTAGCATCAGGAGATCCAAAATTCCAATCGAAGTCAATTTTGTTATCACTCCGAGTTAATAATACGGAATCCTTAATGATTCTATTGTCATTATCAATACGATAATATCTACCAAGTAATCCCTTTGTTTTGACTCCTAGTTCTAATTCAAGATTATTGCTATTTGCAACAGAAGTGCTACTTAATACTTCTAAATCTAAATCTTCCACCAATTTGTCATCAACAGGAGAAACAATAATATTTGCTTGTATTTCTCCTGGGGCAATTCTGACAGTACCTTGTCCTTGATGATTTTGGATATAGTAGTCTCCTAAATCCAGTGTTTTATTATTATTAAAATCTTCACCTAGATCGAGATCGAGGATACCATTATTATTAACGTCTTCGTGGAAGGTTGCACTACCACCAACAACTTTATAACCAACTACAATCCCATTACCATCAAGGGGTGCAGGGGCATTTAGCTGAACAGTAAAGTAACTAGGTTCACCAAAAACTTCAGATGCAGTGGGTCCAGCAATGATTTTGGCTGTGGGTAAATCGTTGTCTTTAATGGTTACGTCTAGTGTGGTTAGGGTTTTACCATCGGTGGTAACAATAGGTGCGGCACGATATTGATAATCTGTATCACCAAGAATCAGTTTGTAATCATTACTGGTAGTGTTATCCTTTCCTGATACTTTGAGTAAGTAATCTCCAGCAGCTAATCCATTTAATTCAATTCGCTCTTTATTTCCGGTGGATAGAGAATTTTTAATTGCCCCATTGATTAATTTGCCATCGAATTTCCCAGCATTGTTAACACTATTAATTAAGGTATCTCCTGTGCCTTCGTTAATTTGATAGTAAGCAACTAATCCTGCTTCATCGCCCTTTAGAGTCCTATCTTTGTTAGATTCAATTTCTTCTTGACTGCGAGCTACATTCCAAAGGCGAACTTCACTAATTTCCCCTTGGAAATAGTCACCATTATTGCCTTTAGAGTTCTTACCAAGAAGAATACCTGCTACATCAATTGAACTATAATTGCCATCATAAGTAAACTGATTAACTAGCATCCCATCAAGATATAACTTTCCTGACTTAATGCCGTCTCTTAAAACAGTTAAATGATGCCAATTACCATCATTAACCTTAGTTACAGAACTTCCGCCATCACCAGTTAAACCGCCTGTCTGAAAATCAAATTTTGCCAATCCATCTTTTAGATACACGCGCCAAAAATCGCCTGTACCTGCACTTATTAAAGTACCGGAGGATGCTGTTGTTTTAAACCATAGTTCAATACTAAAATTACCATCACCTCCAATTATAGCTCCACTTTCAGAGGGAATTTCTACATAATCATCAACACCATCAAAAGTTAAACTGGATGAATTGGGATACAACTCCAGATTGAGATCGCCTTTGGCATTAGCAAACTGAATTTCTACAAAGTCCTTAGCAGTTCCTTCGGTGGGGAGAGTGAACTTATACCAATCTATGTCAGTAGATGTTAATGAGTCTATGGTTAACCCAGTCCGTTCTATTCCTCCAGTAATTTTCCCTAAATCAAGTCCCTGATCTGGTGTGTTATTATTCCACTTTGATTCAAAGTCTTTAATATTGCCGGTTTCTACCTTAAATTCAATTTGGCTAGTTTGGAAATATTCAACTACTGAATCATCTAGCGCTGTCACCCGCACTGTTTGTGCTTGATTCCAGTTGTTTTTATTGAAGGTGAGGGTAAGGGGTTCGCCAATATCTTCATTATTGAGTTGAAACTGGTCAACTTTGGAAGTCATGATCACTCGAATTTCACCCACTGGCTGACTATTCAATTTGACAGAATAGATGTTTTCTCTTCCTTCTTCTACCTGTCCAGGGGGTGTAATGATAATCTTGGCTGTATCAATCTTCGCTGGATCACTATCTTCAGTGTTGGTGAGGGGGATAGGATTAATATTCAGCTTATTGTAGTTAGGATCTTCGCTGGTGACAGTGGTAATAATATTGTAGGGGACAGTACCATCGGCAATATCATCGTTAATTCCCACAACTTGGAAAGTTTGAGGGCTATTCCAGTTATTAGCGTTAAATGTGCGACTGATAAATTCAGAAGGTTCAGAATTAGATCGAGTCCAGGATGTCCCACCTTGTAATGTTCCATTGGATTTATTAACTGCACTATCTATTAGAGTTGTCCCAGACCCTTCATCAGCTTTGTAATAATCAACTAAACCAGTTTCGTTGCCGTTGAGAGTCTTATCTTTGTTGTCTTGGATGTCTTTTTGACTACGTGCTACATTCCAAATCCGTACATCATCAATTTGACCTTGGAAAAAGTTACTATTGCTACGAGAATTTTTACCAATAAAAGCCTGTGATACATTTTCCATTGAAGTGGTGGTGCCATTATAAGTAAACTCACTAACTAGCACACCATCAACATATAACTTTCCTGAGCGTACACCATCTCTGACAGCAGTTAAATGATGCCATTTTCCATCATTTACCTGAGTTAAAGAAATACCACCATTGCCAGATAAACCACCTGTCTGAAAATCAAATTTGGCTAATCCATTTTGTAGAGACACTTGCCAAGAATCGCTTGTACCTGCACTGATTAAAGTGCCAGAGGATGCTGTTGTTTTAAACCATAGTTCAATGCTAAAATTACTAGCCCCTCCAACTTGGCTGGCAAATTCTACATAATCGTCTACTCCATCAAATGATAAAGCAGTAGGAACAGTAATTTTCCCTTCACTACTATCATTACTGCCGATATAAACCGTAACAGGTTTTGTTGGTTGACTGTTGAGTTGGATAGTGTAGGTTAAAAATGAACCATCTTCACTTGTAGATGTACCACTTGGTTTAGTGATAGTCACTCCAGCCGTATCATTATCTTGAACTGTCAAATTAGCAACGAATTTATTAGTAGCACTATCATCATTAGTAGCACTATCATCAACTTGATAGTTTGTTCCAGCTTTTAAAACGATTTTTACGGTTTCATCGGTTTCATCAATTTTGTCATCTATGGTATTAACCGTGATGGTTGCACTACTTTGACCTTGGGCAATTTTAACAGCCTGGAATTGGTAATAATTTGTTGTAGTTGTGCCATTTGTAACGACTAAATCTAAGTCGCCATCTCCGTCTAAATCTTTTTTAGTTCCTGAAAGGTTGTTAACATCTATAGGAGTTAGCTCAAAACCATCTGTTCTTTCTTTCAAATAAACTTGATTAGTTGCTGGTACAGTATAATCTTCGCCATATTTAAAGTCTTTTCCATCTACTGAATAGAAAATTAAATTTCCACCAGTACCAGCAGCCTCATCCAAATTAACAGTTAAGTTAATCTGACTCCCTTCAGTAATTGGTGTTGTGGGAGCAGCAGCAATACTCGCTTTTGGTCCTGTACTGCTGTTAGGAATGTTTGTTTTGGTAATACCATTATCGTCATCAAGATTGGTGATGATGATAGGTGTGGATACATTATTATTATTGTATTGAGCATCGTTACTGCTTGCTTTGGCTGTAACTGTATATTTGATGTCTCCATCTACCAAAGTATCATCTAAACCTGTAATTGTGACACTTTGATATTGCTCCCAATTCTCTGGAGTAAAATCTAGTGAAGATTTGGAGAACTGCCCTTCTGTACCATCAATGTTACTAAATGTGATAGTTACATTTGCTGTGGGCTTAGAAAAGAGACGAATACCAAAGGATGCTGTATTTTCGTTTTTCGGTAAAGAAACATCTACAGTGCCATTATCCTTGAGGGTAACAGTACCCAGGTTAATATTTCCTGGACTATTGGGTTCTTTCAAGATTGCTTTAGAATTTGCAGGGATGCCAGAAATATTTACCTTACCTGCATCTATATTTGCCTGAGTGAGAGTAATTGTTTTAACTAGCTGTCCATCCTCACCAAATAGTTGCAGAATATTGCCCACTTCTGGATAGGGTTCAGCAGTGACTAATGGACTAAAACTTGATGTATAAGTGTACTCATAATTCCAAGATGTCCCACCTTCCAAAGTACCATTCGATGTATCAAAATCACTACTATTAATTAGGGTAGTTCCCCTGCCTTCGTTGGCTGGATAGTAAGCAACTAAACCATTTTCATCGCTATTGAGAGTCCTGTCTTTATTGGATTCAATTTCTTCTTGACTGCGAGCGACATTCCAAATGCGAATTTCATCAACTTCACCTTTGAAATAATTTCCCTTGTTACGACTACCAATGTATAAGGGAGAGCCATTTGTAGTCCTTGTATCTGTTGTATCCCCTGTTTCTCCGTCTAAATTACCATCAATGTAGAGAGATAATTTTTCTCCATTTTTAACGAAGGCCACATGATGGGGTTGATTGTCATTGACTAAAGTAGTAGAAATAATTTTAGGATTTTTAGAGCCATCATACCGTGCAACTTGAATCTGACCAGAATTGCGGAGATAACGAATTACAAATGGATAACCACCGCCTCCACTCCATTTTTCAATAATATCGTTATCACCATTTCTTAAATCTTTTTGCAGGGGATCAACTTTAATCCATGCTTCAACAGTAAAGTCTTGATTATAATCAAAATTTATCCGATCTGAATTAGGAATCGTTACACGGTCATTTACTCCATCAAATGATAAGGATGTAGCAGTAACAGCATTGGAAAGCTTAATCCCAGCTTTATCATCATCAATAATGTTCAGAGTGGCTGATATTTGACTAGGTAAAGTCTTAGGTAAAGTGTAACCTGTTCCTGGGTTTACTGTAATGGTAACTTGTTCATTACCTTCAGCGATATCATCATTAATGGGATAGATAGGGATAACTACGCTGGTTTCTCCGGGAGCAACGGTTATGGTATTTATAGAATTGTAATCTGTACCTGATGTTGCACTTCCTGTTAATTGATAGTTAACAGTTAGTCCCTCTGCGGGGGCAGGTGCGTTTAAATTAATGACAAATTGCCCTGGTTGAATGTCACTTTCATTAACATTATTTAGTTTACTGATAGTTAATTCTGGGGTGACAGCTTTAGCCTCTTCTGGACTTCCTTCTGTAATGCGTACTTTGTCAGACGGAATATTTGTGAAGGGGAAGATTGCATTAGTGGTGAGATAGTTGGGAACACTAACAGTAATACTATTACTAACATTAGTTCCGGTAATGCCACTTACAGTAACAGTTTGAGGAGTATCCCACGCGCTGGGTGGTATTGTTACAGATGTTTTGTCTAATATTCCTAAACCGGATGAGAGATTGAGAGTTACTGCACTAGTGGGTTGACTGGTTAATTTTACTTGAAATGTAGCATTACCATCTTTATCAACAATTAATTTATTACTATTTGAAACTTCCTGACCATATTCATCAAGAAGAATAACTCCTTTTTGATATGCCTGGTTATCTTTGATAGTGATAGTAGCTGTACTATTATTAGTATCTACATTGTAATTATAGCCAATGGCATCACGTTGAGCTTGAGTAAGAGGGACTTCACTATTTGTTGTTTGGAAATTAGGATTATTCTTAAAGCTATCTGCGTATTCGTCCTTACTATACCTCCCATCATTATTGGCATCGAAAATATCAAAATTAGTTGGACGCAATTGGATAGTTAATTGTTCGTCTCCTTCAACTATTGCATCGGATAAGGCACTAACATAGATGCGGGCTGAGGTTTCCCCTTTAGGAATAATAATGCCATTTCTTTCTGTGTTAATATTGGTGGAAACCCGACGAGTCCGGGAGGTAAAGTAGTCATCATTCTTCAGGTTATTAGTGGCTGTGTAAGAGTAGGTTGAGTAGTTAACTAATGTTCCATTTCTTTTGTTAGAAGTTTTATCTTGGGTATCTCCATCAAATTGCCAATAGCCTACTAATCCTTGCTCATTACCTGCAAGGGTTTGATTCATTGTATTTTGAATATCTGCTTGACTACGAGCAGTATTCCAAATCCGCAATTCATCTATTTTGCCTTGAAATAAAGCATCCTGCGACCAATTACTTTTGCCGATATATTGTTGGGAACGAGAGGCATTTTGTGGTACTTTTTGCTCTTCTCCTGACGCTTTTAATTCTCCATTCCAGTATATGTAGGCCTTACCTGTACCATCGTTTACTGCTGTCACATGAACCCATTTTTTGTCAGGGAAAACCTCACTGGTTGTTATTCCTGTTGCTTGATTACCTTGGTAAGTGGTAAAGTTCATTTTACCTGTGGTACCTTCCCATGCCAACACAATATTATCGTTAGCTGGTCCATTACCAAAGTCTATTACTCGTTGCCAGTTACGTTTAGCATCATCTACATATACCCAAGCTTCAACGGTTATTGCTCCACCTAAACTACTGGCAGGTAAAGAAACATAATCATCCTTGCCATCAAAAGTTAATGATTGTCCTTCTTTTTGCTGTGTAATATCATATTCTACCCATAACCCCTGGGGTCCTTCAAAGGGCTTGTCTAATTTAACTTCTACATAGCCAATTTGAGGGGCAGGATTATTGATATAATTAGATGAGTCTAAAGGAGTACCTCCAAATAATTGGAGTTCTGCTAATTGGGTAGCACTCTCACCATTGTTAGCAGTAATATTCAGGCGATAATAACTATAACCAGTGCTATTATTAAGGGGAAAACTCCGAGTTTGGAATCTACTACTAAAGGTTTCGTTATTACGAGTATCTAAATTTGTCCAATTGCTTCCATCATTTGACCCTTGTAAAATCCAGTTTTTGGGATCTCTTGCTGGAAAATCATTAGCCGAAGTAATTTTATATTCAGTAACTACATAGGATTTATCATTATTAAACTGATACTGTAGCCACCCCTTATTATTAAAAACTAACCATTTAGTATTAGTTAGATCGTCAAAAGCTCTCGCTTTTTCTCCATAGGGGCTACTATCACTAGATGCTGTAATAGTTCCTGGTAGATTAGTAACATCGCCAAGGTAATTTACCCCTTGATTATTATTATTATTAGTTGTAGTATCATTCAAGTTACCTTCAAATTGCCAGTAACCAATTAATCCCTGTTCACTGCCTTTGAGGGGATTTAACATATAACTTTGAATTTCTGTTTGGGTGCGTGCTACATCCCAAAGCCGCACTTCATCAATAGCACCGACAAAGTTATTATCTCCAACTTTACCAATGGTTAATTCTTTGGTGTTAGAAAGTGGTAAGTCTTTTATATCTTTTCTGATCAGTTCTACACCATTGACATAAAGTTTATATTCTTCACCATCAAAGGTGGTTGCTACATGATTCCAAGTATTAGGATTAAGGGCATTATCTACGAAAAATGTATTATTACCAATACCTACTTTGATTGTGGTTTGATTCTCAACCCAAATACTAGGATAGTTGTCATAGCCTAAAATTCCACGTTGGGTGTTATCATTATCTTCTAAATTAGCAAAGATCCAGGCTTCTTGGGTAAATTGACCAGTTTTAGTGAGATCAAGACTATCATTGCTAGGAATTGTTACATAATTACTACCATTGAGGTTTAATGCTGCTCCTAAACCTTCAATGGTGCTACCAAAACCAAAGCCTTCAGTGGGGTGAACGATTTCCCCTAATGTGACTGTGGGTTCGTTATCTATGATTTTAATTGTGGCTTCGTCAGTGAAGAGAAAATTAAATGTATCTGTCTTTATTAGTTTTATGGTAATAGTTTCATCATTTTCTTTGATTTCATCATTAACTTGCTCAACCTTAATTTCGATTTTATTTGTTCCCTTTGGAATGTCCTTGATTATGTAGGAAGATTCATTTCGTATCGGGGTAGGAAATGCTCCTGATGTTGATGTTTTAGGCTCTTCGGACTGAAAAGTTTCATAGAAAAGTTTGTAATCAGAACCTTTCTGAGTATTATCTTGCGTTCCTCGAATTGCATCTCCTGTAATTTCGAGATGGAGATCAAACTTCGTAGTGGATGGTTTAGCTAAGGTAATGATAAATAATCCATCGCTACCACCTTCAACTACATCCTTATTTTCAGCATGATCAAAGATGGGGATAGTATTAATTCTTGCTGTACTATTATTTGAATCATAAGAAATTGTTTCTTTAGAATCAGTATATTTAGTAGCCTGTACAGTAGCTATATCTTTGGCAAAAATATCTTGACCTAGACCTTTACCATCTTCAGCGCCATAACCACCTTTGTAACCACCTTTGCTTGAGTTACTTTGAAAAAAGCTATTAACTAGGAGTAAACTTGCGTTAGAGTTGACGAAAATAGCTCCGCCTAGACCAGCACCACCACCACCATAGCCACCATAGCCACCATCACCACCATAGCTACTAATCCACATACCGCCAGCACCACCAGCACCACCAGCACCACCAGCACCACCAGCACCACCACCAAAGCCAGGATTGCCACCAATGCCACCACCAGCACCACCAGTGCCTAGAGTAGCACTACCATAGCCACCACCACCACCACCACCACCACCACCACCACCACCAAAGTTACCAGCACCACCAGCACCACCAGCACCAGGACCACCAACGCCACCAGCACCACCAGCACCACCAGCACCAGCACCAAAGCCAGGATTGCCAGTACCACCAGCACCACCACCAAAGCCAGGATTGCCACCAATGCCACCACCGCCACCACCACCACCACCACCACCGCCTAGAGCATCACCACCAAAGCCAGGATTGCCACCAGGTTTAATATAATTATCATCAGCATCACTACCAGCACCACCAGCACCACCACCGCCTAGAGTAGCATTACCACCCTGTGCCTTGTTGGCAACGAAAGTGATATTCTCAGCAACTACATCCCCGCGATTAATAAACAGCGCTCCACCAGCGCCTAAACCACCACCACCACCATTTTTACCGTCGCCGCCCTTTGCTAAACCATCAGCAAAGGTCAGTCCAGAGAAGGTAACTTTAGCCCCGTCAACTGAAATTATTTGACTACTTGGAATACTGTCTTTGGTTTTTTTACCACTAATAGTGGTGTTACCATCATCAATAAAATAAATGTCATTACCTATGCTAAGAGTGGGGAGAGAATTTTGGAGATAAATTGTGCCATTCACACCAGTCAAATCAATGGTATCTACTCCAGAATTACTAGCCGCATCTATAATTGCCTGTCTTAACGAACCTGCACCACTATCATTATTATTACTCCCGGTTCGCCCATTTTTGCGAGAGTTAGAAGAATTCTACTCAGGAGTAAAAGATTGACCACTAAGCTGAGTATAAATAGTAGGGGGAAACCCAAGTAAAACAAGAATACGCTGCTGTAAAGGGGAAAGAGTAGTTAAATGAGTGTAGACTTCATTGTTAACCTCAATTAATATCAATGTGATTTCTTTAAATGCAGCAAGAAGCATTTCAGCAGTAGGACGTGCCGTTTTACGCTGAGGATTACCAGCATAAAGTCCAGCCAATTTTTCTTGATTTTTGTCAAGATGGCGACGAACCTGAAACTCTAAAAGAGTCAAAACTCGCAAACCAATTGAAAGTAGTCGGATCAAACCAGTAATATGGTCTTCACGTTGTAAATAAATTGGAGTTAAAGAAAGAGGAAAGCCTTTAAGTCGAGCAAATCCTCGTTCTGTCAAATACTCATCTCTATAAGCACGAACTGCTTGTTTCAAACTCAGGTTAGCTTCAGTTTCATTAGTGACATAAACTCGCCATCCTAACAGTTGAACTTGTTGTTTTACCGCGTCTTCATTAATTTTAAAATCCAAATTAAAGGAAACTTCTTCTATTATTTGAGATTGACGTTCGCCATATTGTCTTTTAACTTTTTCAACTCGCTGAGTTTGAATATCAATTTCAAATAATCCCCCAGTCCGATAACGCTTGAGAATCTCAGCTACAGATAACTCCCACTCTGGAAATGATGTCAGCTTTTTCTTGCCGCGTTTGGGGATTTTTAGTTGTTCAAGAGCATGAACGGTTTTCTGTATGCGTTCACGTAGATATTTTTCCTCTGTCTGGGCAATGGCATAAGAACGGACTACTAATTGTCGCTCTTCCCAAGATATTTCTTGCTCGTTAATCTTTTCTTTTTGGAGCAATTTTAGTTCAAATCCTTCAGCAATCTCTCTCGTTTTTCCATCTGCATAATCATAATTGATAGTTGTCAATTCTTGTTTTCCATCCCAAACTGGTTGCAGATATTCTCTTAATTTTTCTGTCGGTGTTTGCTTGGCATTTAAAGGACATAGATAAAAATCTCCCCCTGATACAATATGGGTTCTTGTCCCCATTGATGCCATTTTACAGTCCCCAATATACAGTAATCCTGGCTGTTTTAGCGTCGAACGGACTCTCTCAATTGCGGGGATATATAAAGGGTCATCTGCTTTTTCTCCCGATAATATTTCTGTTGCTATTGGCATTCCTAATGGGTCTAATGTTGATAGCATGATTTTGACTTGTGCCAAATCTGGACGATGGTCTTTGCTATGACCCCATTGAAATAGCCCTTCAGTATTCACCCCGCAATAACTTGAAGCTGTTGTACTATCCAGTCTTACCCGTTCTGGTTTGATATCATACACTTGCAACAAATTACTTCCCAGTTCTTCCTCAAACGCATACCAGTTCTCGTCACAGTTAAGGTAACGCAATACTGCTTCTAATCGGTCATCGGTTAGGTCAAGTTCGTTTAAGCTTTCACCAATCAATTTTTTCAATGTTTCTAACCGTTTACCAGCCCAGGCTTGAACTTGATTTAAACGGTGGTCTGCTTGCGATAAGATATGTGTTAACCAGATCACTACTACATTCCCCAAGCTTTGTCCTCGCCAATTTCCATGGGTGGGGAAGTTTTTATCTATTAGCTTTTGTACACCCATCCGTTCTATCTGTGTGAGTAGTACGGGTATGTCATCTACTCGTTCGTTTGTAATTATGGATTCAGTTGCCATAACGTCGAACATATACTTACTCAGCTTATTTTGTACAACCTGTCTCTGATTATACTTTTATCTGCACATTTTTCCTAACTCCCTAAAAAATGGGCGAACCGGGAGTTATTAGTTACTTTAAAAACTGCCAGCACACCCTGATAATTGTTGCGGATTTCAGGCGCTAACACAGACTCAGCTTCAATATTCCCAGTAACAACCTCTAAATCCCAATCTCCCCCCAAAACAGAATTACCAGTCAAATCATTAGACCCAGCAATATCAGCCCCAGTTAAATCACCCAACTGCTGAAGAAACTCTACCCCTAACTCCCCTGCACCGACATTACAGCCATAGAACAAAATATCAGCATTATCAGTCAGGGAATTACGCCAACCCTGTAAATAGTCACTATAAGCCTGTAAATTCTCATTATTAAGGACAGTATTACCCAACTGCACCATCCCCGCACCACCGTGGGAGATAATTTGCACACTATCAATATCACTGTAATTAGCTAAAACATTACTAATCTGTTCAATCCCGTCTTCATGACTATTTAGTATAAATACTTGCGTATCAGCACCGACATTTTCAACCAAAGCCTGATAGTTTTGGACTTGGCTATCAATAAATAGGATATTTTTACTGGTGACGTTATTGCTTTTCATGGTAGACCCCTGATTTTGAAGTTATATAAGTTAACTATGGAAGACTAATACAATTGTCATCAAACCTGGAACAAGAACCCCACCCCCAACCCCCTCCAGTATCAAAAGCTTATCCTTTTCTTCCCCCCGCTGCGGGGCCCGCTGCGGGGGGATTTAGGGGGGTGCGATGAGGGGGCTAGGATGTACCTTATATGATTGGAAATCGCTGTAATTACTTATTTTTGATCTTTGTATCCCTGATGGAGCAAGGAAGTCAGGCAAATCAGATATCAGTAAGTAGTGAGACAGAATTAATTACACAATGTCATTGCGTTAGCGTTGCGTGACTTTAGCCATATGGAACGAAGTGAAATGAAGCAATT
>NZ_VILC01000005.1:0-70476 GCF_009712065.1 Aphanizomenon sp. UHCC 0183
CGGTGACTCCTTCTTCAAATTTTAATAATCATTATCAATACCTTGTCCATTTCCTGTAGGTTGGGTTAAGCGACAGCGCAACCCAACGCATTTGTTGGGTTTCATGCTTCAACCCACGCTACAAATCAAGGCTTTTTTTAATTTGGACAAGGTATTGATTATGCTACCCATTTACAAAATACTATATCAGCAGGTATATTGGAAAGTTAAGCCTGAAATATAAAATTACGAACTCAGAATCAAATTAATAAAAAATGAATTCCAGCCCCCTATTGTCCAACATTTTAAACCCGCCAGTGTTATTCTTCTTTTTAGGAATGCTGGCGATTTTTCTGCAATCTGATTTGGAAATTCCCCAACCATTACCCAAATTATTTTCTCTTTACCTGCTACTCGCAATTGGTTTTAAGGGTGGATATGAAATTGAAGAAAGTGCCATTAATCCAGAAATTGTCCTCACTCTTTTAGCGGCTATATTCATGGCTAGTGTTGTTCCTATTTACTCATTTTTCATTTTAAAACTGAAACTAGATACCTATAATGCAGCCGCTATTGCTGCAACTTATGGCTCTATTAGTGCCGTTACTTTTATTACGGCTCAATCTTTTCTCAAAGTTCTCAATATTGATTCTAGTGGACACATGGTAGCTGCTTTAGCACTCATGGAATCTCCAGCAATTATTGTGGGAATTGTCTTAGTGAGATTCTTTGCTAAAAGTCAGTTAGAAGCAGGAGAAGGAGAAGGAAAAGCAGAAAAGTTTTCTTGGGGTGAAGTATTAAGAGAAGCCTTTTTAAATGGTTCTGTATTTCTCCTCATTGGTAGTGTAATAGTGGGAATTATCACAGGAGAAAAGGGTTGGGAAAAATTACATCCATTTACCCAAGATATATTCTATGGAGTGCTATCATTCTTTTTACTAGATATGGGTATGGTAGCTGCTAGAAGAATCAAAGACTTGAGAAATACAGGTCTTTTCTTAATTGCTTTTGGCATTTTTATGCCTGTATTTAATGCCATTATTGGTATCTTTATTAGTAAATTAATTGGGATGTCTGAAGGAAATGCTCTTTTGTTTGCCGTACTTTGTGCTAGTGCTTCTTATATTGCCGTACCGGCAGCAATGCGAATGACTGTTCCTGAAGCTAACCCCAGTTTATATGTATCTATGGCTTTAGCTATCACTTTTCCGTTTAATATTATTGTTGGTATACCTTTGTATTTCAACATTATTAAGACAATAGGAGTATAATCAGGTGCAAGTTTTCAAAAAAGTCGAAATAATTATCAATTCTTTAGAACTACAAAAGGTGTTAAAAATTCTAGATTATATAGGTGTTTCTGGATATACAATTATTGAGGATGTCACAGGTAAGGGATACAGAGGTCGAGTTATTGACGATTTAGAAGGTCATGCACTTACCAATGGTTATATAATGACTATTTGCAATGAAGAACAAGAACGGCAAATAGCTGAAGCTGTTCGACCAATCATCAAAAAATATGGTGGTGTATGTATTGCTGCTGATGTTAAATCAATCGTAGATTAATTAACTTTTGTAAATAACAATTAGCAAATAAAATCTAATTTTTCGATGAATTTTGGCGAATGCTCCGGTACAAAGGAAATAGATGCAGGATTACCCGGTAATAGGTTATAATCCTACATTACTATAATCATTGTACAGATTAGAGAATAATCTCTGGAGTGTACAAAATGAAATCTTTAATTGCAACTTTCACTCAAAATTTAGATTTTTCGGAATCGGAAATAGAAGCAATACTTTCCACACCCTTAAATGAGGTGCTGAATTCACCGGCTTTAAAACAAGAATTAGACAGTTTAGATATTAGCTTACTCAAAAAAACCTTACCCACAGCCGGTGCAGTTTTATCTGAACATTTACCACTTTTTTATGATTGGCTAAAAAATGAATTAGGTGTTCAGAATGTTCCTGATAGTCCAGACCATACAACAAAATGGGTAGTTGGTTTTCTTAATAATCAGGAAAGTATCAATCATTTGGTTGAATTACACCGTCCCGTTCCTCACGCAGCTTTAGAAAAAGCTGTTCCCCGGTTGGTAGGTTTGTTTGATGGTGTGGAAGATGAAAAGGTGCGTGAAGAATGGGAAAAAGCAGTTGCAGCACTTTGTTTAGTTTTGGTTGTTGATGCTCGTGAACAGGCAAAACTGGCTAGTTAAAATGTCTGAATCAGGATGCTCAGGATTGAAGGATTAACAGGATTGAATATGGAAATATTTGCCAACTTTCTGTTTTTTGAGATTATTTTATGGATAAGAGGATGTTTGAAAAGTCGTATCCCGTAATTTTCATCACATTGTTACCCCCCTTTCCCCTTACAAAGCTACGGTGTACACACAAGTTATCGAATCACCATTATTCCTCAATTTACCCCGGGGTAAAAAATATTTGATACATCAACCATAACTTTTCAAACACCCTCTAACAATCCTGTAAATCTTTAAATCCTGTAAATCTTTAAATCCTGTAAATCCTGATTCTGACTTAAGTAGGTGAACACAATAAAACCAAACTGTGTAAAGAAACGTAAAATCGCCCAAACCCTCTTCACTCTTGCCTCTTGCCTTTTGCCTTGCCATAACGACAATTTTCAACGCCAACCTACTTAAAGTGATGGCTGGTGTTGAATCCAAGGGTTAGCGGCTTCTAATTGGGCTGCTAGACTAATGAGGGTAGACTCAGCCGCAGGTTTACCAATTAGCTGTACACTCAGGGGTAAACCATTGCTATCAAAACCGACGGGAAGAGCGATCGCAGGTAATCCGGTAGCATTTGCGACAGGACAAGGCGCGACCCAGTGGACAATTTTGGCGAATGTCTCTTCTGGACTCAAATCTGCCCATTCACCGACGCGAATGGGAGAATGTAAATAAACTGGTAATACCAATACATCTACAGTATCAAAAAAGGTGATAATTTGCCGAGAGACAATTTGCATTTGGGAAAGTGCTTGCAGATATTCAGCCACAGAACCGGTTTTGGCGAATAACCATTGGTTCAAAGGTTGCAAAGCTGGTGACGGGATTCCCGCTGCTGCGATTCCCGCTTGCCAAACTACTTTAAATGGTTCGATTAAATTGCTAAAATCTGGGTATTTTTCCTCAATTTGATGTCCAAATTGTGCTAATAACTCGACGGTTTTAAATACTCCCTGTTGACAGTTAGCGTCAGCTTCTCCAAAGGGGAGAATATTGGTACTAAAAGCGATTTTTAAAGGATCTAATTTAACTTGAGTTGCAGACAGAAATGATGGTTGGGGATCTGGTAGCCAATAAGGATCACCAGTGACATAGCCAGAGATTACATCTAACATAGCGGCTGCATCCGCCACCGTGCGGGCAAGGGGACCATCAACAGCGATGCCCCCCAAGCGATCGCCTACAGGGGCTTTAGAGACCCTTCCCCTGGCTGGTTTGATGCCAACAACACCACAACAAGCCGCCGGACCACGCACCGAACCACCACCATCTGAACCTTGAGCGATCGCACTTAATCCTGCTGCTACCGATGCCGCTGCACCACCACTAGAACCACCTGGAGTATATGCCAAATTCCAAGGGTTTCTTGCTGGGGGAAATCCCATAGGTTCGCTGTAAGGATAAGAACCTAATTCAGAAGTTGCGGTTTTACCCAGAATAATAAATCCCGCTTGTTTAATTTTCGTCACCACGCCATCATCATGATTGGCAATATTGTTTAACAGTGCTGGATTTCCATAAGTACAAGTAACACCTGCAACTGCACTTAAGTCTTTAATAGAAATTGGCACACCAAAAAACGGCGGTAATTCTGAAGTTGTAGTTAGTAATTCTGTTTTATTTGTAGCATCAGCGATCGCTAAATCTGCCGTAACTGTAAAATAACTCCCCAATTGAGGATTCAAGCGTTCAATTCTTTCCAAATATACTTCCACCAACTCCAGCGGCGACACTTCCCGTAGACGGATTAATTGTGCTAACTCTAAAGCCGGAGTAAAAGCTAAATCATTGTTACTCATTTTAACTTGTTGCAAAAAAGGGAACAGGTAATGGGTAATGGGTAATAAACACTCATTTTCACCAGTTTAGAGCTTCAGTCAAAAAAAAGATGCTTAGTCTGAAAAAACAGTGCCATTATTTCCATCTTTTCAAAAACATGAGTTTTTTCTGTTCCCTCTGAATTTAGCAGGATTTTTGGGCGTTGCTGATTAAGGGTATGAATTTTAGTCTCACGCAAAGGCGCAAAGACGCAAAGGTAAGATTTTTAAAGTTTCAATTTGGAAATTTCATACCTCGATTCAGCAACGCCGATTTTTGAAGCTTTTGTTGCATCAACTTCATAGCAATAGGTGAAGGTTGAAAATGCCTATTTTCCCAACGGTTAACTGTTTGGCTCTGATGTATGGGCGATCGCTCAATTAAAATTAAGTAATTGGACAAAAATATTTACAGTCATTGCGAGCGAAGGGAAGCAATCACAACCCTGGCGATTGCTTCATTTCACTTCGTTCCCTTCCCAATGACATTGTGTAATTAATTCTGTCTCACTACGTATTGGTTAAATTGTATCTTCTAAGTATTGCAATCCCCATTGATACAAAGAGCGCATTAATAAATTATTCAAATTAGGAGGAGTGCTAATTTCTTTGAGTACATCTATCATCAAGTTTTTAATAATTGTTGGTGTTTCTGGCATTTTTACAGGAAAGTCATTATTAGCCCACAGATAACTAATACCTTTCAAAGTAATAAATTCACCTTCATGAATAATTTTGTTGCGCTTCTTTTTAATAGCATATATCAATTTTGACCGTTTATTATCTCTGTTAAAATTCTTGTATGAACACCAAGCTTGTATAAGTTCATCCAGTGATGGTTCATCATTTCTCTGCGTTACTCTCCAACTTTGTGCTATTGATTGAATGTATAGTAATTGTTCTAAAATTTGGACAAACTGAATAAATGCTGTTGTATAATTTTCCCGTTTCAAAGCTAATTCTAATATTAGTGTTGATTCCCAAAGTTTGGTAATATAATTATCTTGCATTTGTTGAAGTTGGGTTTTCCAAGTTCCAATTTGTGCAGAATCAACTACTTTACTAACATCATTAGAACCTACCCATTGTTTAAGCTTTCGATAAAAATCATCATTAGATTCCCAATTACTATATTTTGCTAAAAATCCAGCTAGTTTAAATAAAACAGGATGACGATGTTGATGAACTGCTAACCAAATTTGTGCTTCTGAAAAATCGCCTCTTTCCCAGGCTGAGACAATGCGTAAACGTTCCAGTGACCAAAAATATTCAGCCATAGAAATTAAACTGAAAGTTTGGGAATGATTAGCAGTAACTAAACCATTTTCTAAAGTAGTAAAAAATTCCTTTGGTTCATTAGGACTAGCATTAAATACTTGATATTGACGTACTAAAGCGGCTGCACAAATTTCTACATTAGAAGCAATGACAGGGGTACATCCTTTAGTTTGAATCCAGAGAATAAATTCTTGATTTTCGTTAATACTTATAGCTTCTTTTAAAACCAGTTGTTCTAATTCTTCTCGGATTTCATCACTATTACCAGCATTAATTTTTGGTGAGTGAATATCAACTCTAATATCAGGAAATAAACTTTTAATTTTTCCTTTCATTAATTCTGCTAACCATAAAGTATCTAATCGGCGAAAATTCCAAGTAATACTTTCTGGTTGGTCTGTTCCCCAAAGAATAATATGTTTTAAACCTTGTTTTACTCCTCCTTCAATGACAGTTTTATCTAACAATAATTCAACATTACTAAAATCACCACCTAACCATTCTTGACAGTAATCATAATATCTTTTACCTAAATCTCGACCACTCCAAGGATAGGTTTTACCATCTTCATCTTGATGTTTACCCCGTTCTATTCCTAGTTCTTGATAGAGTTCGTTAATATGTGGAGGATAACTAATATTACCATCTGCACCAAAGGAACGAATGATACCATCTTTACACCGCCATCCTATTTGTCGAGTTCCTACGGTGATGATGAGGGTGCTAACTTGATTTGTGTTATTTGTTGTTTTCATAGTGGGAAGATTTGAACTTTATTTTGTAATGTTTCTAAATATTTTTGACGAGGATCTGCATTAGCACCAAATACTGTTACTACTTGGTAATCACCTAAGTCTGTAATCCATATAGGCGAAGGTTTAACTTCTCTACCTACTTTTCCGCAAAGATTACCATCATAATTACCATTAAATTTGAATTGATCACTATGTAAAACTGATAAAGCATAAGGTTTACCAAAATCTTCGTTTCCAGAACAGACAATAATTCGAGAATTAGCATCAATAGCTTCTATCCATTGATTATTTCTAACTGTTCCACAATTTTTTAGTTGGCGATAATTGAAATTAACACCTAATGCTTTTAATGCTTGATAAAAAGCTTCTAATTTTTGTCTAAATAGTTGCTGAAATTCTTTAGAAGTTTCTGGTAATTTCCAAAATGAATCTTCACGATCAGGTATTAGTGTAGAACCACGCCACCAGGGTGCATATTGACGGTTTTTACGAGAATAATAGGGTCTTCTTGCACCTTGACCTATACCACCTAAATGAAACATTAACCAAGTGAGATTTTTGATTAGTTTTTGCAAATGATCTTTTTTATCAATGGTTATTTCTGGTGAGTAATTTAATGTTAAAATTCCTTCTTGTTTACCAACATTATCATTTCTGTTTTGGGCTTCCGGTTGGGTAATTCGACCTTCTAAAACTCTGAGCATCAACCAACCATATTCTTTACTAGGATTAATCCCTCCAAAGATTTTATTTTCCCATTCTTGAACTTGTGTAGGTTCTAAAATTCCCAATGTAAAGGTTCTAAACCAATAACGTAACATTGATTTAAAAGCAACTGGTCTAACTTCTCCATGATTAATTGTATCTGGTTTTAAATTTCCATTTTTAATTTTATAAGGATGATTAACATTTTGAAACTTTTGACGACCATGAATTAATTGACCTTTAACAATAAATTCAACTCGGAAAAATTCACTTTCAGGTTTATGATTACCTATACCTGCGGGATTTAATTGACCATAACCAGTGTTAACCTGAGAACCTACACCAGCTTGTAAACCCTTGATTAACCACTGTTTTACTTGTTCTAATATCTCTTTATCTTGACAGTTACTAGCTAACCGTAACCCAATCATAAACATGGATTTTTCTAAACTGAGAAACGGGTTAGGATTGGGGCTATATTTGGGTGAATTATTATCCCACTGCCAAATATTATTAGCCATGTCTACAGCTAGTATATTTTGATCACCTAAAGGATAAGCGTCTAGAAATACTACTTTACCTGCTTGATCTTTTTTATTATTAGTTTCTACTGAACCAAACCAAGCAGCAATTTGTTTTTCTGCATTTTTCCAGTCAGTATTTTGCTGTGCCATGATTTCCCGGATAGCTTGGGTTCTGGCCACACCACGCAGGGTGCTAGAAGGAATATAAGGAATACCCAAAGCATCAAAAGCAGGTAATAAAATACTTTCTGGTCCTCTATGTCCTCCCACTCTAATTCTCCAAGGACATTGCACTTTGAAACTATTTTGGGCGATTAATTCGGTGCGTCTTGTGAGTTCTTGTAATCGCTTGGAATAGTTTGCCCCCTGTTCTGCCATTTGCAATATTTGGACTTTGGTGGGGTCTTTGTATTTATTATCGGTATCTGGCGATAGCGAAGCGCTGCTGCAAGCAGTTCGCATCCAACGCAGATATTCTACAAAACTGGCTTCTGAATGTGGTTGAGGTGGGTTATCTGGGTTTAACCAGGGAGACGGGATAGGAGGTTGATTATTACCACCACCAGGATTACCATTACCACCACCATTACCACCATTACCACCATTACCACCATTACCACCATTACCACCCACAGGAACGTTAATTACTCTTCTGGGTCTGTTTACATCTGGTGTGGTAGGTGCAGGTGGTTGAGGTCTTCTAGGTTGATTGGTTTGAGGTCTTTCAAATACCATAATTTTAGTCTCCTTGAATATCTGAATAAACAGCAGTAGCCCAAAAACTAAACTCTTGGGATAAAGCTAGTCCTAAACCTGTGATACCTAAATATTCATCTGTACCAAGATTTTTTAGGGTTGTTAAACCTTGTTGACCTGATAAGTTTGGTATTCCTGATACTGCTTGTAAACATTCAAAGAATTTTTCCACCACTTGTTTTTTACCGAACATCCCATTAGGTAATGCCATTTCTTCAGCTTTTAATCGCATCATTCCCCAAGTAGAAAGATAAGTATATAGTTCTACCGCTTGACTTTTTTGTTGTTTTAAACGAGTGTCATCTTGATTGGGTAGTGAACGCAAATTATGTAAAGCTTCATAAATTGGTGTGGCAATTGTTCTAGGGTCAAAGCTCATATTGATTCATTCCTGTACTATTAATAATTACATCCATTGTTGGACAAATCCACGTCCTAAACTTTCTTGTCCACCAATCTGTAAGATTTCATTAGCGGCTAATAAACTTTTGAAATCATCGTAAGATTTTTGTGATGTACCATTAGCTTGTGATGTAATTCCCCAAGGTAAATACATGAGTGTATCTGGTGGAATTGCTTCTTCATAACGGAAACCCCCATCTACTGATTTATGTTCATCAAGTTTAATTTTTACTTGTCGCCATAAACTCATTTGAATTAATGTGGCACAATGTTTATCTGGTAAAACTAATAAACGATTTATAGAAGTTGTTGCTGATGATTGGGGTACAAATTCTTCTGAGTTTGTCCAAGATTTTAATTCATTACTTTTAATAATTGCATCTTTGAGATAAACAGCAGAACCATTAGCAAAGTTACAGCTATATTCAGGAGGTATAGTTAATTTACTACTTTGTAAACGTTGCCAACGTTGTAATAAGAGAGGACAACTAACCCAAACTATACTATGACTTAATGAAGGCACTGGCAACCATAATATAGAAGCATCACCAATCCAAATATTACCTTGTTCTAATTTGCCATCTTTTAAGTCATTGCCAAATAGTTGATATTGTGTATCTTTGTCTGTAACAGTTGACCGAACTTTACCACGAACTGTACTAGAAGGAATATAAGGTAAATTAGTATGTGATTCACGGGCAATTCCTAGCAAATTACCTTCTTGAGTTGTGCCGCCTGTATGTAATGGTGACAATAGATATAAATAGATGTATTCAATCATGAATTTTCCTCACTTTTTTCTTGATATTTAATCCACAACATTTCCGAATAACCCAGTTGTCTCCAGTTATTGATCCGAGAACCAGTATTATCCTGAAATAATCCTTGAGGTTTATTCAAATAGTATAAACTCCCCGGTGGTGCTGCAAAAACCTGGGGTGCAGGAATACTTTTTACATCATCTTTATCCCTGATTCTACAACTGATTGGGACTGGTCTATCTGTGGACATACTCACAAAATTACCATCTTTGATTTTCCATTCCCAAGGATAAGGACGACATAAATTCATTCTTTGTTGGTGCTTATCTGTATGTGGTCTTTCAAAAACCCCTGGGGTAACTAAATAAGCAATTGATTTATCATGATGATTAAAATTATCACTGGAAATCTTCTGTAATTCTTGCCATTGCTCCCCCAATTCTGGACAAGATTCTACAATTACTCTGTGTCCTTCTCCTCCTAATCTGATTGTAGCAGGTGTTGTAATTTCGTGATTAATTCCTATAGCAAAACTCCAATTTTGATGTAAACGAATGGCATTTTCTACAAAGTAACCATCGGCATCTTTGACTTGTTTAGTTCCGGGTTCGATACTATTATGAGAACGGGTTTCTATTGTCCAGGGTTTGTCTTCGTGAGTACCATCAACTACCTTCCAATTGTCTTTATTAATTTCTCCTGTTTCTAAATAGTTCTTAACAACACAATAAGGTAAATATTGTCTAAATTTTACCTCAGAACTTTCTTCACATTTCTGTAAACTATTTATTTTCTCCTCATCTTTCTCATCTTCCCCATCTTCATCTTTAGCATTATGAGGTTTAACTAAAGGACAAGGTTGAGTTTCATCCCACAAGGCATTATTTATATGAGATTTGGTTTCCCATTTCAAAGGGACAAGGGCTGTAGATTTCACAAACCCCAACGGACGCGGAAGATATAAGGTGTTTTCTGTATTTTCATAGCAGAGGAACGGACCAATTATATTAAATGTTTCTTTTCCTAATAAACCCCGTAATGCCCCAGCAATAGTATGACCATTGGGAGGAAATACACTACCTGCCCAAGCCCTTTCTTGTGGTGAAAATGGTTTGGCATCTCGTAACATCAATATATCTAGTGGTGTGAGTTTGTACCAGTGCATTAATTATCACCTCTTAGTTTGATATCACGGTTACGTTTCACAAATGCCGCAAGTTTCAGCCAACTTTGAATTTCGTTGTCTAGTTCTTTGCTTTGGGTGGTCAGGAATAACGCTTTGAGAAAATTAGCTAGGTTTTCTTGAAACTGTGTTTTCGCGGGTTTGTTGTTTTGGAATTGGTCACGGCGATCGCAAAATACTTGCGTCCAAGTTAGAATTGCCCCAAAAATCGGCGCTGGATGTTGACTCCACAGACTCGCTGCTTGTTCAAATATGGCGCTGTCTGATTCACACATGATTAATTGTTGCCACTGATAGAAAACATCGAATTTAGCGGTAGATTTTAAAGTATTACCGTTACCATATAATACCCGCACCTGTACAGCATCTTTTTTGTTAAAACAATCTTTTTGACCACAGTTTTCAATTGGTAATTCGCAACCATGATAATATTCGTGTTTTTTGGCTGCGTCTTCTGCTTCCCAGAGGCTTTCCAATGCGATCGCCAACGGTACTGAATGATGGGCAATTACGATACCAAAACTAATTGTAGCTGCGCTACCCATTGTAAATAATGGACGATCAACTAAACCAACTTTTTTACCATCATCTTTTAAATATTGCCAATAATCACCCTTATTACTAAACTCTTCATGGGGGTCTTTTGCACCTCTAAAACATTGGCGGATATCCCACAACCATTTATCCCATTCCCAGAGGTTCGTATAGGCTAAAACATCATCACCACCACCGTAAATTAGTTTACCTGCATAGCGGGTTTGAGTGAGGTAAGGAACTAATTGATTAGAGAAGTCTAATAATGCCCGACTTAATGCACTGTGGGTACTTGGTCCCATTCTTTTAGTGAGTTTTAGAAACTCTGGGAAGTTAGTTAATGGTAAATTAGCTGTTCTGACTTTTTCCTCAAAACCATCAGGAATATATTCCCGGTAGGGTTTCATTTTTGTCCCTTTTAACCATTCACTCATACTATCACCATCACCTGCTGCTAATACATACCAATCTGATGGGTTATTGTTGGGATAGCATTGACTGAGAATTTGATTAATTCCTTGGGTGTATTCTGCTTTTAATGCTTCACTATTTGGTAGATCTTCTAATATCCAACCTGCATTAAGTAAGCGGGGATGGTATTTTTTAAGATTCTGTTTTTTATCCATCCAAGGAATACCCCATTTACCTCTCATTTCTGTGAGTGTATTCTCGATATCAGGGTATTTCTCAATTATGGCTTGACAAGCTTTTTCAAAATTACGTTTATGTTCAGGATTACTTTGATTAACTTTCAAATATCCTGCAACTCCAGAAGTTAAATCTGGATAGGATATTTCTAAATCTACTCCTAATAATTCTGGTAAAACCTTATGTAAACCCCGCTTTAATACTTCCGTAGCATTTAACTGTTCTCTACCATCAAAAAACCCTGCTTTATGCTTCCAAAAATGTTGGGTTTCACCTTCCGTTATCCAGTCTTTTTTATCTTTATCTTTATTGCCAGGACTGACAACTGGACCAATACCAGAAATTGTCGAACGCGGTCCAAAGGCTGTGGGAAGTTCCCAATTTCTAGCATTTTTAACTGCTGCTAAACTAGCGCGGGTTGCGTCGAAAATATAACCCCACCATGAACCTATATTAGCACTAAATCCCCTTTTATATATCTGTTGACGAATTTTATAAGATTCTTGTAATAAATCTTTTTCTTGTTCTTTGAAAAGCCGATTTTCATTGTTGCTTAAATTGTAAGTTTCATTTTGTACTTTTGACCAGGTTTCAAATTCTTGATTTTTGTTTTCGTTAGCAGAACATTTAAATTCTTCTTCTGGTTTACCAATGGGTAATGCTGTCCAGTAGGTTTGCCACTGGGATTTTAACCAACCTTGCCATGTGGTATGATTGGGGTCTAAACTTTTCATCCAATAACGTTCTTTTTGTAATTCTTTTAATACCAATTCCCCCACTTTTAACCATTCTTCTAACAAGGTTTGTTGGGCTGTTTGCATTGCTGCTTGTACTTTAGCTTCAGGCAATACCAATACTATGACATTAGGAAAACCAGCAGTTAATAATGATTCTGGTGATGGTTGGTTTATATATGGCGAAAAATCTCGATATTGTTGTAATAACCAATGGTCAATTAATGGTTGTTCATATAAACTAGGATAAAGTAAGGTATCTGGTCCATATTGATTGGCTAGTTTCCAACAAACTCTAGCTGATAAATAATGTAATAACCAAGAACCCGCCCAAAAATCCCGCATTTTGCGACTAGATTTAATTAATTCCTGTACTGGGGTAAAGCTAAATACTGCTAAATAAGGATGAGAAACTGCTTTACCTCTTGGCCAGTTTTTAATTTCATCTAATGTTAAATCATATCCAGCAAAACCACCAGCTAAGGCTGATGTCATACTTACATGACTCCAAATTGAAGCATCAGGAATCCTGGTTTCTGCTGGCATTAACATTAAAGAACTATCTTCAAAGATATCACAGGTTACTTTAGGTAAACAACGCCATAGCCACCAATATAATTCTTTAATTTTGGGAATATTATCTTGAATTTCATCTTGAAATTTTTGTGGTGCTGTTTCTAGTATTTCTAATAATTTCTCTTCTTTTCTAGATAAAAAATCCGCACGTTTACCATTGATTAATTCTTTGTGAAAACTAACTTTAAAATCCTGTTTCGCACCAGATAGTAAATGTCTAATTTCTAATCCCTTTTCAGGGTCATAGTTTATAAATTCTGTAGTACCACCAATGGCGGATCTATCACTTGCTGAAGCTACATAGTCTGCTAATAGTATATTTGCTAATGCTTTACCACGAGAATCATCGGGGGTTTTGCCAATTTCAACCCAAGCTTTCATTACTTCTAGTTGTTTATAGAAGCTATTTTTACCCCGTCCTGTGTTGTCATGTAATGCCTTTAATACAGGGTCATGTAGTAACCCCCAAATCTTAGCCCGCCAATATTCTGCCGTCATCGGTAGATCCCCTGTGTAGCTTATAGATGAATTATAAGAGCGCGATTCAGTATTTGTCTAGGAATCTAAAATATCTCAAGATTTTTGTAAGGTTTTCTCTAACTCTTACTCTGTAAGCTTTTCCTCACTTTGAGAGTTTTATTACAAATATTTTCTTGTCTTTGACATGGGTTATTGTTTATGCAGCTATCAAGTTACAGCGTTTCCCTTACCAAACATTGATAGTTACAATTTACTGATTCTCAAAATATCAGTAAATATTTTATTATGTATTTATATATACTCCTGATGATCGCCTCCCTCCCCTGTTTCTATTCGATTAATATCCCCAGCGAGTGGGAATATATTTACAAAAACAGCAAGGTTTTAGTCGTGGTGGCGTTGTTTCCATTCAATTAATATCCCCGGCGAGTGGGAATAGTTTTAGTGTTTGGTTTTAGTTATGAAAGTAGTAAGTTTCCATTCAATTAATATCCCCAGCGAGTGGGAATTAATATGGACTTTGTGTTTTTGAAGTTCAGCCCTCACGTTTCCATTCAATTAATATCCCCAGCGAGTGGGAATTCCCCATTTTCATCCTGGACGGCAAGAAATACCATTAAGTTTCCATTCAATTAATATCCCCAGCGAGTGGGAATAATTATTTTATAAAAACATTTGACATTAAATATTGGACAGGTTTCCATTCAATTAATATCCCCAGCGAGTGGGAATTAAATTTTGGATCTGCTCCTACACTACAGACCACAAGTTTCCATTCAATTAATATCCCCAGCGAGTGGGAATATAATAATCGCTGCTTTTTGGCGTTTTGCATCAATTAAAGTTTCCATTCAATTAATATCCCCAGCGAGTGGGAATTGGATAGGTGAAGCAATAGAAGCTGGCTTGGATTTTGATTACTTAAGTTTCCATTCAATTAATATCCCCAGCGAGTGGGAATTGGTAGGCTACTGCATGGCAAATTTCCATATAGCGATCGTTTCCATTCAATTAATATCCCCAGCGAGTGGGAATAAAAACGTGGTTCACTCACTGTAGGTGAAGCATCCGCAATGTTTCCATTCAATTAATATCCCCAGCGAGTGGGAATGTAAAAGCAGGTGATGCAATCACAGGTACAGGTATTGTTTCCATTCAATTAATATCCCCAGCGAGTGGGAATCAATACCTGTCTTTGGTCAACATTCAAATTCTTCAGTTTCCATTCAATTAATATCCCCAGCGAGTGGGAATATAAACCACTTCTAATAGATGATAGTGCTGAATATCGTTTCCATTCAATTAATATCCCCAGCGAGTGGGAATTTAATCCTGCTGCATCTGAACCCGACAATGACGATGGCATTGACTGTTTCCATTCAATTAATATCCCCAGCGAGTGGGAATTACCGCAGGGATTTAAAGACTGGATTAGAAGTGGCGTTTCCATTCAATTAATATCCCCAGCGAGTGGGAATTCCAGATGACCGAGTCGGTGGCTGTCACTACGAGTTTCCATTCAATTAATATCCCCAGCGAGTGGGAATACCACCTCTCTGGTAAAGACCAGCCTTCCAGCGTTTCCATTCAATTAATATCCCCAGCGAGTGGGAATAGTCTCTACAACTCTTTGGGGAGAAACAAATCTACCGTTTCCATTCAATTAATATCCCCAGCGAGTGGGAATCTTAGAGGTAACAGACATTGATGCAGTATTTAGCGATGTTTCCATTCAATTAATATCCCCAGCGAGTGGGAATGATCATGAAGAGTTTGTGGCACAACTAGCAGCACATCTAGGTTTCCATTCAATTAATATCCCCAGCGAGTGGGAATTAGTAAATCATAATTTATATAAAACGTCAAATTTGTCTTGTTTCCATTCAATTAATATCCCCAGCGAGTGGGAATAATACTGGAACAGATAAAGCTAATTGTTGGTATCTCTGGTTTCCATTCAATTAATATCCCCAGCGAGTGGGAATATGAGGCTGGCAGAGAACTGGGATGTAGTAGAAGGTTTCCATTCAATTAATATCCCCAGCGAGTGGGAATGCAATGTATGTAGATCCTCCATACCAGCTTATGGTAACTGGTTTCCATTCAATTAATATCCCCAGCGAGTGGGAATACTCTGAGTTGCTACAGCTAACCTTAGCCTACAGAGGTTTCCATTCAATTAATATCCCCAGCGAGTGGGAATCCTCGATATGCCCGCTATTTTCACCACTCAACTAGAGAGTTTCCATTCAATTAATATCCCCAGCGAGTGGGAATTCTAGAACACTTCTCAAATATATTGTGCTGTTGGAGGTTTCCATTCAATTAATATCCCCAGCGAGTGGGAATCGGTCATCTGGAAGATGACATACAACGCTCCCACCTTTAAGTTTCCATTCAATTAATATCCCCAGCGAGTGGGAATATCAGGTGTACAGATAATTGAAGAAGTTAAAGGTCTGGTTTCCATTCAATTAATATCCCCAGCGAGTGGGAATAAGTTATTACCGTCTGCATCTACTAGACCATATTTAATAACTGTTTCCATTCAATTAATATCCCCAGCGAGTGGGAATCGGAATGGGAGGGTATGACTGGGGGTGAATTTTTAGTTTCCATTCAATTAATATCCCCAGCGAGTGGGAATTCATCAGATATAGACCTTGTGGTATGAAGGATGCCGGGACAGTTTCCATTCAATTAATATCCCCAGCGAGTGGGAATAACAAATTACGACAAACCAAAAGGTAACGGCACTTGTTTCCATTCAATTAATATCCCCAGCGAGTGGGAATCATATCTACCGGCGTGACCTGAAAACAGGTCTTGAGGTGGGTTTCCATTCAATTAATATCCCCAGCGAGTGGGAATAAAACCGTACAAACTGAATCAGGAAACTTCGTATTAGTAAGTTTCCATTCAATTAATATCCCCAGCGAGTGGGAATTCTACATTAGGCATTTTCTATCTCCTCATCTGACGTTTCCATTCAATTAATATCCCCAGCGAGTGGGAATGAAATTTACAGTTATTTCTGGCTTAGAAAATCTTTACCTGTTTCCATTCAATTAATATCCCCAGCGAGTGGGAATTCACTGCGTTCCACAGAGCCTTTGCAGAAGAAGGTTTAGGGTTTCCATTCAATTAATATCCCCAGCGAGTGGGAATCTATTCAAATTAAGAACTCACAGGGTAAAGCCTACGAGAACTGTTTCCATTCAATTAATATCCCCAGCGAGTGGGAATTTTAGTTGATGATCTCTGGTATGGCACGTTCCAAGATGACGTTTCCATTCAATTAATATCCCCAGCGAGTGGGAATGCGATACCAGTAAACTGGTTCAAGCTAAACCCTTACCTAAAAAGTTTCCATTCAATTAATATCCCCAGCGAGTGGGAATATTGTATAAAGTCAAGAAAAAACTATGGTAAGCGTAAAGTTTCCATTCAATTAATATCCCCAGCGAGTGGGAATTCTTCCCTCTCCCTAACTCATGGAGGTGAAAGACTTCGTTTCCATTCAATTAATATCCCCAGCGAGTGGGAATTCCCAGCATCAATCGCGTGTAGTCGCATGGGAGAAAGCCTACGAAGGTTTCCATTCAATTAATATCCCCAGCGAGTGGGAATCAGGATATGAAACGGGTGACATCTTTGATTATGTATTTGGTAGGTTTCCATTCAATTAATATCCCCAGCGAGTGGGAATCTGATAACCCCGCACCCTTGCGATTATGTTCAAATTGCGTTTCCATTCAATTAATATCCCCAGCGAGTGGGAATAGCTAAATACAGCAAAAAAGATGGCGCAAGCTGGTTCTAGAGTTTCCATTCAATTAATATCCCCAGCGAGTGGGAATTACAGATAAATTACAGCAAAGACAGCAGACATTAGTTTCCATTCAATTAATATCCCCAGCGAGTGGGAATAATCTAGATATTAACGCGATCGCTGATCTATGTTCGTTTCCATTCAATTAATATCCCCAGCGAGTGGGAATTTCAGCTATTCAGGTTTACTTCGAGTCTTAAAAGTTGAAGGTTTCCATTCAATTAATATCCCCAGCGAGTGGGAATAAAAGGCGTTATCACCACATCAGTTGATCCTGATTCGTTTCCATTCAATTAATATCCCCAGCGAGTGGGAATTGTCTTAGCTATTGTTTGTCTGACAGTATTTCTTATGTTTCCATTCAATTAATATCCCCAGCGAGTGGGAATAATTCGTAACAGCAGCAGGTGGTGATAACGGCGGATGTTTCCATTCAATTAATATCCCCAGCGAGTGGGAATCTCAGAAAACTCAACGACTTTGTACAAATTAATATGACACCGTTTCCATTCAATTAATATCCCCAGCGAGTGGGAATCGTAACATCTAATGAGGAAACAACTGTTAATGAGGGTTTCCATTCAATTAATATCCCCAGCGAGTGGGAATGTCTTAAAAGTTGAAGTCGTCACCGAGCAATGGGTGGGAGGTTTCCATTCAATTAATATCCCCAGCGAGTGGGAATGTTATTTGGATGATATCGAATATTTCTATGCCCGTCAGTTTCCATTCAATTAATATCCCCAGCGAGTGGGAATATTGACTCTGATGCTGACAGATTGTTTGAGTGTGTATGTTTCCATTCAATTAATATCCCCAGCGAGTGGGAATGAAATCTTATGAGGCAAGTGGGTTAAAGATTGTGTGCGAGTTTCCATTCAATTAATATCCCCAGCGAGTGGGAATGAAACTACACCCACAGCAGAAATTGTAGGATATTGCGAAGTTTCCATTCAATTAATATCCCCAGCGAGTGGGAATTAAAAGTTCATCTGCTTCAGATTCATAAACCTTTTGCTGGGTTTCCATTCAATTAATATCCCCAGCGAGTGGGAATCGTGGGCATTAGCCGGAGACGAAGAATTAAACGAAACAGTTTCCATTCAATTAATATCCCCAGCGAGTGGGAATGCGTTGTATTTAAAGTAATGGGTACTTTAGTGTCAGCTACTTTGTTTCCATTCAATTAATATCCCCAGCGAGTGGGAATCCAACCCTAACAATCACAAGTATGGAAAGAATGTTTGCAGGTTTCCATTCAATTAATATCCCCAGCGAGTGGGAATAAATCAAAAAAGTTGTGTCAGAAATAGCTTCTGAAGTTTCCATTCAATTAATATCCCCAGCGAGTGGGAATAAGAAATATTTGAATTGAGTCTTTTAGCCGATGCTTCTAGCAGTTTCCATTCAATTAATATCCCCAGCGAGTGGGAATCCGCGATCGCTTCATACCATCCAATCCAAGGCTTCATGTTTCCATTCAATTAATATCCCCAGCGAGTGGGAATTCCTATCATTGCTGATAAGACACAACCGCTAGATGCGATCGCTTGTTTCCATTCAATTAATATCCCCAGCGAGTGGGAATGACTGCCGTTGAAACTGAGATCGCCCATTCAGTTAACCGCGTGTTTCCATTCAATTAATATCCCCAGCGAGTGGGAATGCAGAAACGGGGCTTTTAACTTTGGGGCTAACGCCATAGTTTCCATTCAATTAATATCCCCAGCGAGTGGGAATCTATAACTTCCCGCCAAGCGTGTTGTACCGTGAGCTATGCCAGTTTCCATTCAATTAATATCCCCAGCGAGTGGGAATCTTTGGGGCTAACGCCATAGGATTAGTCTTAATATTGTTTCCATTCAATTAATATCCCCAGCGAGTGGGAATATAGGTGTGAGAAAGTTCGCAAAGCGCAAACTAAGGTTTCCATTCAATTAATATCCCCAGCGAGTGGGAATGAACAAGACATTCTTGACAGGCTCAACTCAACTATTGTGGTTTCCATTCAATTAATATCCCCAGCGAGTGGGAATAGATTCCAAGACTTTCTCACACCCCTATCTTTAGTGTTTCCATTCAATTAATATCCCCAGCGAGTGGGAATTATAGGAACTAAAGAGAATAAAGCTACACAGAAATGATATAGCCAGTTTCCATTCAATTAATATCCCCAGCGAGTGGGAATAGAATCATTAAGGATGCAGAGAACCTAGCAAGTTTCCATTCAATTAATATCCCCAGCGAGTGGGAATTCTGGTTAAAACTCGCGTTTGGGACGTTTACACCAACAGGTTTCCATTCAATTAATATCCCCAGCGAGTGGGAATCACGTAAATCATTTGAATCTAACCCAATTGGGTTCTTGAAGTTTCCATTCAATTAATATCCCCAGCGAGTGGGAATGTGTCAAGGCTGAGGTGCGGGGCTTTTGTAGTGCTAGTTTCCATTCAATTAATATCCCCAGCGAGTGGGAATGATATATGATTTACCAAGAGACAGGCTAGACGGAATAACAGAAGTTTCCATTCAATTAATATCCCCAGCGAGTGGGAATAAGCTGTCAGCATAAAGTATCCTAATCACCAGATAGCCGTTTCCATTCAATTAATATCCCCAGCGAGTGGGAATAAGCCAAGGTTGAGTAAGTTCTTCTGTGTCCAAGGTAAGTTTCCATTCAATTAATATCCCCAGCGAGTGGGAATTACCGTGCTAGTACCTTTAGAAGGTTGATGTTTAATGTTTCCATTCAATTAATATCCCCAGCGAGTGGGAATATTCTTTGTCATACCAGCAAACCCACCTTTTTGATGTTTCCATTCAATTAATATCCCCAGCGAGTGGGAATCCCTTCATTTTAACCCCTTGCTGTGCAAAGAGTCTAGACCCACTTTCCGAAGGTCAGCAAAAATCACCGCCAACCAGCCTACAAAACTACCATTAAAAACCGCGTAACCCTTATCCAATAAGCAACCGAAGTTCACAACCATAAAATCAACACTTCAGCTATTTTTCCCAAACATCGGCAACAACTAAATGATAATTGAACTAGGTGGTTCAATCACAGGTATTCCCACACCCCAAGTTTCCACTTGAGATAGAGTATGTCGAGACAAAGGATAAAACCTGACATTATCTTCTTCTAACTTCAGCTTTTTCCTCAACTGACGACGTAAATCTTGATATTTTTCTGTACTCAATTGACATTCAAACACAGAATACTGTACACGCTGTCCATAACCTTCCAATAAATCAGCTACTTTTTTGCGCCGTTTATTACAGGGAATATCATAAGCAATCACATACAAAAACATAAGTAGGTTAGCATTGAAAATTGTCGTTATGGCAAGGCAAGAGGCAAGAGGCAAGAGGCAAGAGTGAAGAAGCTTTGGGCGATTTTACTTTTCTTTACACACTTTGGTTTTATTGTGTTCACCTACTTAACATAATTTTAGTCAATTCGATAGGGTTGATAATGATGACTAGGATTGTAAACAAACTGCTTAAAAGCCCTCACCTGTTTAGTTAATAAATCCCATTTTGGTTGTTTAATTCCCTCATCAGTTTGTATTTCTTCAGACATCCGTTGTAAAAACGCCCGTAGAAATTTCTTCCTTCCCGCATTATTCAAATAACAGCCACCATTTTTAAACTCAAAATCAGCTTCAGCACTAACAATTTTGCGATTAATTAACCACATCACTAAAGAATCTATAAATGGGGCGCGAAACTCCTCAATTAAATCAGAAGCTAATGCTGCATGACCATCATGAGCTTGATGTAAACAGGCATAATAAGGGTCTAATCCTTGAATTTCAATTAACGCTAATAAATGATTCCAAAGAACTTGATAACCAAAACTTAGCATGGCATTCACTGGGTTTCCTGGAGGACGACGACTCCGACCAGAAAACACAAAATCAGGGTTTGTTAAACATTCACTAAAAGCCGAAAAATATTGAGCCGCACCCGCACCTTCAAACCCCATTAACCGTTCTAAATTATCAGCCTGTGCTACTTGGTCAGCTAGATAATCTAAACTTTGTAAAACCCGTTCTAAAAGCTCCGATTCCTTTTTTTTCCTTTGTCTTCGCAACAACACCCTACTATTTTTTAACTTACCTTTAATCATAGCCCTAGCAGTAATCAACTTTTCTACGGGAGATAATTGTTGTTGATAACGTGATAACTGCCGATATCCCCTAGAAATTGGTAAAATTCTGCCATAGCAATAACCCATGCGTGATAAGTAAGCAATGGGAATATCTCGCCATAAACAAGCACGAATAACTTGGGTGGTTAATTGGGATTTCCCAAAGATCAGAATTTGCTCTAACAGAGGTAACTGGACTTCAGCATATACAGTTTCCCCTTGCTTAACTAGCAAAGTTTCTTTTTGTAAACACACATAGCAATTCTGCTCAGAAACATAAAGAGTTTGCATGAAATTATCAATTATTAACTCAAGTTGCTAGTTATCTCGTTGAAGCTGGTAATGGGTAATTGGTAATAGGTAATTGGTGATGAAAACAGAAATTTCATCCTGTTCATCCTTTAATCCTGGACATTATCTCGACTTACTTCGACTTCGCTCAGTACAAGTCGCTCGATAACCACCTGGTTCTGACAATTTACCTAACTAGCAACTTACATTATTAACGCCACCAACGTTGTAAATTAGATTTCTTGGGAGAACGATATTCACCGTTTCCAGAAGATGTTAATTCTGCATTCTGTTCCGGTTCTAACCACAAAACAACTCTATCGGCTGCACTGGCAACTATATAAGTAGCAACAGCGACTAACATAGTATTAATAATTACTGCTGCTAAACCTAAAGGTGCAATCAACAAAATCACTAAAGTAATACCACCATTAACAGTAGATATAGAAACATTTCTGACAGTGGCAGAACGTCGGGAAATATACATGGTGCTAAAAAGACTGACTTCAAAGTAATGATATTGACTACCATAACCGCAGAATTAGCCAAAAGCTAGAAAAAGGTTATAAACTAAATTATTATAGTTATCTTCCCTAAAGCAATATTGACAATGCTTACAGCCAATTTTTATTAGCATTCTAAATATTTTCTTTTTGCACTGAGATTAATTTACTATAAATTCCTGCCAGTGATTCCTTTACCATGCCTAAAAAACCTACTCATCCTTACACAGAACGGTTAGCGTTTGAACGCTTACTGCTGTTAATTGCTACATTATTAAAACATCCAGGTATAGGTAGTCCTGATTTTTTTGATCTCAGTAACAATGAGAATCATGATGCAATTAGTTCTGTGAAAGTATATCTGCAAAAATTAGCAGCAGAATTGGATATAGAATTACCCGCAGAATATCCAGCAATTCCGACATTACGCAAAGATTTAGAAACCCTCAGACGTTACGCTATCCTTGATCGGCGGATGTATCGTTGGGGATATTATTTAGGTACTGGTGCGCTTTCTATCGCAGAATTAAAAGTAGCATTTAATGCTTTAGCCTCTCAAGCTCAATATCAAGGTGATGCCCAAGCTAGACGCATTCATGAAACTCTTAGTAAAAGATTACGTGGGTTAGATATGGAACTCAAGGGTGATTTTTTTTATCCTACTCGGCAACATCTTAACCGGGCTATTATTCATACCGACCCAGAGGAAATGGTAATTCAGGGAGAAACCCGCGATACACTATTTCATAAATTACCATTATTAGAAAAAGCTATTAGTAAGGGAGAAGCCATTGAAATTTCTCGGAGTAATGACTTTTATGGTTTTAATCGGATTGGACGGATACAGATTTTTCCCCTACAATTAATTTACCATGATATTGCTTGGTATTTACTGTATGAATATTGTGAAAATGGACATTTAGCCATAGGAAGATTAAACCGTTTTAATAATCATTGTATTTTTATTAAAATCCTGCCCAGGGGTTTAGAAAAACAAAAAGAAAGTTTAGTTAAAGCATATAAGTTACTAGAAAATGGCTGGGGTTTAAATTTAGGTGAACCAGAACCGCAAAAATTAGAATTAGATGGAACTCTCAACTTAATTAATGTGAAAGTCCGGTTTTTTCCGCCAGTATCAGCATTTATTTTGGAAGGAGAGCGTCGTCATCCTCATCAAAAAATCACCACTGGATTGATTGATAAAACTGGGCAACATACTTATATAGAATATGCTGTAGATTTACCACCTCGGTCTTTAAATGAATTTAGCCGCTGGGTTTATCGTTATATGGACAAAGCAGAAATGTTGTCCCCTCCTCAATTAGTGGAACAACACCGCCAATCTGCACAAGCTTTATTTGACCGCTATTTTCATGGAGATAGGTAGGTTGGCGTTGAAAATTGTCGTTATAGCAAGGCAAGAGGCAAGAGTAAAGAAGTTTGCAGCGATTTTACGTTTCTTTACACAGTTTGGTTTTATTGTGTTCACCTACTTAGAGAACTCCACAAAAAAGATAATCCAATCTCGTGGGATGGGCATCTTGCCCGTTCTTGTATTATTAGCGGGCAAGATGCCCGCACCACAATAAATTTTGGGATATTTTTTTAATTGGAGAACTCTTAGGTAAATCTCTTAGGGATCACCAAAAAATAAATTACCCAATTTTGTGGGATGGGCATCCTGCCTGTCCTTGGTAATTAGCGGGCAAGATGCCCGCACCACAAGAAACTTTTGGGGATTTTTTTAATTGGAAGTCCCTTAAGTAGATAAACCGGAAAAAACTGAAATATGTAACAAAAAGTAAAGTTGCCCAAAACCTCTTCCTTCTTCCTGATTGTGCTAAAAATATGGTTAATTATGGATGTCACCATTAAAACCCTGCTCGTTTAAAAATTTATGGTTAATTCTAGTCTTGTTGCCACACTCTATGTTAATCCTGTGACAGGAAACGATGCTAATACTGGTTCTCGTTCTGATCCCCTCAAAACCATTACCCGCGCCCTTAAACAAGCGAAAACATCAACAATTATTCAGTTAGCCAGTGGAACTTACAGCACAGCCAATGGTGAAGTATTTCCCTTAGTCATTGCACCGGGAGTATTAGTAGTAGGAAATGAAGCAAATAAAGGTCAGGAAACGATTATTGCCGGCAGTGGGGAATATCAAAGCTCTAGTTTTGGAATACAGAATATTACATTACTCTTACTAGGTGATGCTAGTCTTTTAGGTATGACAGTGATGAATCCTGCCGCTAAAGGGACTGGGGCGTGGATTGAATCATCAATACCGACTGTAGCTAATAGTACATTTAAGGACTGTACCAGAGAAGGCATCTTCATTACCGGCAATAGCAAACCGGGGATTGTGGATAATTTATTTATTAATAACAAAGTCTGTGGGTTGGTCATAGCCAAGAATAGCAAAGGAGAAGTGCTGCGGAATGTATTTCAAAATAATGCTTTAGGCATAGCCATTAGTGACTTTGCCGCCCCTTTAGTCGCCAATAACCAACTTTTAGCCAATGGGACAGCGATCGCCCTATCTCGTGATGCTAAACCAGTATTACGGCGAAATCTGATCACCAGCAATACCCAAGGCGGTCTGTTAATCGCCGGTAATGCCACTCCCGATTTAGGCAGTCCCCAAGACCCAGCCGACAACATTTTTCGAGAACAGGGTAAATTCGATTTACAAAATGTCACAGATCAAAAAATTATCTCCGTCGGTAATCAATTAAGTGTTCCCCAGGTAATTGGGGCGATAGATTTCATCGCTGCTACCGCTGATACCCCCAGTCAAATTGGAGTTAGCAGTAGATTTGCTGATTTAGAAGGAAATTGGGCGGCAGCCTTCGTCGAAGCCTTAGTCAGTAAAGATATTATTAACGGGTTTCCCGACGGCACTTTTCAACCAGCCACACCTGTTAACCGCGCCCAATACGCAGCTTTAATCACCAAAACATTCCAACTACCAGAAAGTAATCAACTAGATAAATTCAAAGATGTCAAATCCGACTTTTGGGCTGCCAAAGCCATAGCCAGTGCGTCCGATAGAGGCTTTTTGAAAGGCTTTCCCGATGGTACATTTCGACCCGGAAATAACATCACCAAAATTCAAGCAATAGTCTCCATTGTCAACGGTTTAAACTTGAGTGGTGGTAATCCTAACGTCTTAATGGTATACCGCGATCGCGCCCAAATTCCCAGCTATGCTACCAATGCCACCACCGTAGCTACGCAAAAACTATTAGTCGTCAATTATCCCCAACCAGATCAATTAGAACCACTGCGGGAAATTACCCGCGCGGAAATCGCAGTCCTAATTTATCAGGCATTAGTCGCCACCGGTCAAGAAAATCCCCTACCCTCCGCCTATATTGTCAAACCAGAGACAGAGATTCCCTCTTTTTCCGATATTGTTGGTCATTGGGCAGAACCATTTATTCGGGCATTAGTTAGTATGAACTTAACCCAGGGTTTTGCTGATGGCACATACCAACCAGATCAAGCCATGAGCCGCGCTCAATATACAGCTTTAATTGCTGCCGCCTTTAATCCCCCAGCCAAACGTCCGTCCCCAGAATTTACAGATATAGCCAAGGATTTTTGGGCAGCTAACGCCATTGAAATCGCAGCCAGAGGCGGTTTTGTGGGCGGATTTAGCGATCGCACCTTCCGTCCTACCCAAAACGTCCAACGGCTGCAAGTCATCGTCTCCCTAGTCAACGGACTGGGACTTGTGGCAAGTGATCAAAAAACCTTAACCTACATTGACCAAGAGAAAATTCCCGAATACGCCCGCACAGCCGTTACCATCGCCACCCAGCAAAAAATTATTCTTAATTATCCCGACCCCAATTTACTAGCACCAACCAGAGAAGCCACCCGTGCCGAAGTTGCTGCAATGGTGTATCAGGCATTAGTCACCAGTCAACGCACAAAAGTTATTAACTCACCTTATATTGTTTTGCATATCAGCAATTGACAAGTAGAATGGAAAACACTGCCTATGACTTTTGCTGCTGGTGAAAAAAAACACTAATGTAGCCAAAAGTACGTTAGACTAGATGCGATGGGTGCAATGTTTATACCTATTGCCTATAACTCACAGCCCATGTTAACAACAGCCCCGGTCACTCAAACTTTCGCACCTCCTGCGGAACTAGCAGCTAAGTTATTAACTCACTACAGCTTTGATCTCAACGGATACAATGCCAGTGAGTTGATTAACCAATGGCAATCTGAATATCCCCTGCATTGGTTACACTTAGCAGTTATCGAAGCTTTGTATCAAGGTCGTTATAAAGCCGTATCTGTACAGCAAATCTTGAACTTTTGGCGACGAAAGGGCGAGACAACCTACCATTTCAATATGGAATTTGAGCGCATGATTTGTAGCAAATTCCCTGAACGTCTCACTTCTGGGTCTCTACAAGTTTTACCACCCACTAAACAGGAAATCAGGATGGAAGAATATAAAAATCTTCGTTTATTACCTGCTCCAGTGAGTTATAAGTATCAAATAAATAAGAATTTACAGCCAATAGAAGAAAACCGAGACTATGCTCCAAAAAGCCTAGCCCCAGTGCCTTCTTTTGGGCAATTAACCGGAAATATCAGACAAAAGCAAGTTATTGAGGAAATTTCACCCCCACCCGCCCAACAGTTAATGCTCACAGCAACAGCCAATCATCCTCCTATTGGTCAGTTTATGCCCCAAAAGAGCGATCGCACCGAATCCTTCACCTCCAAACTCAAATCCATGACCAGTGAAAGATTGGAGTTGGCATTTTAGTCAGTTGTCAGTTGTCAGTTGTCAGTTGTCAGTTGTCAGTTGTCAGTGGTCAGTGGTCAGTTGTTACCCATTACCCATTACCCATTACCCATTACCCATTACCCATTACCCATTACTTCACAGTCTCAACCACTGATTTTAACCCTTTGCTATTAAAGAGGTTTACTGCTTTAGCGGCACTTTCTTGACTATTGAAAATTCCCACCTGCATCACCCTACGACCTTGCCAAACCTTGGGAAAAGCATCATTAACTAGAGAAACGACTAAATTCTCTTGCTGCTTATTGGCAACCATCACTAACACCCGGTAACTGACATTTTGACCAGTAGCCGTAGGCATTTCGGGGTTTGATACAATAGCTGCTTGAGGGGCGACAAATTCAATAGCGCCCGAATCAAGTTGGGTATAATTAAACCGAGGGGAATCCGCTAAATTATTGGGTAATGATGGTAATTGATTGGGATTGGCAACAGGTTGAACTTTTAAGGGTGTTACCGTTCTTTGAGGGGGAGTAAAAGTGATAGGTTTGCGGACTGAACTTGGTGTTAATGAAGGATTAGTACCAGAAATTCTGTCTGTAGATGCGGTTGTACCTTTCAAATCCACTTTACCGCTGATGCGATCGCTAACCAAATTATTTCCAGCCGCAGAAATTACCAACTTAGCAGCTTTGGCATTGATGTCAAGACGACCATTATTGCGAAAGATATTCTTGCCTGGGTCATAACTACTACCTAAATCTGGTTTAGCTTGGGCAATTACGACTAGACCATCTTCTCTGTTATTTTGAATAAAATTATTCCTTAACATCGGTGTAGCATTGGCTTGGATAATAATCCCTGATCTATTATTCTGAATTTGGTTAGCTACCACCACCGGAGACGCATTTTGGGCAATATTAATCCCAAAACCAGTTTCTTGAAAGATATTTTCCCTGATTTCGGGGCGAGCATTCCCAGAAATAGTTATGCCATTAGCACCATTGCGAACAAAAACATTTTTACTTACACTGGGTGTGCCATCACCAGCGATCGCAATTCCATCTTGGGTATTATTAGTAAAGGTACTTTCCCGAACTACAATGTTACTGGATTCAATCCATAGTCCATAACCACGAGGATTGGTATTAGTAACGGTGACACCACTCAAACTAGCTTGGTTAGCACCAACAATAGCCACATTTTGACCACCAAACTTGCGACTGAGAAATTCGCCACCACCAGTAATTGTCACAGTTTGGCCTTTATTGTTAATATTGCCCTGAATGGCTATACCTGGTTTCAAAATTAAAGGAAATACTTCTCCACTTTGGGCGCTATATGTACCAGAAGAGAGGATAATTACACTATTGGATGGTGATGCTTCCAAGGCTTGGCTAATTGTCCGCCAAGGTGCGCTGATACTACCATTACCTGTTTTGTCATTTCCTGTACTGGGGTTGACAAATGACTGGTTAATCTGAGAAATTGTTTTTTCACCTTGAAGTATTTGTTCGCCGACCGTCGGAACTTGAGCAAATACACTACTTACACTTGTCATCAAGAGTATTGTACTCGTCACTCCTAAACCAACTGTTAAACTCAGAATTGAGCAACTCAGGGAGTTATGCAGGGTGTTCACAGATTTTTGGGGGATTATCATTGTTTCTAAAACTCCTCTGAAACTTATAGTAACAACACTGAAAGTCTATTTGGATCTGAGACTGGATATCAACAGCTATCTGGCAACTGCTATACAATCAATTTTTATACTATTTATATAGTAGTATGTCCATGATGTTACTTATATCTTGACAAATTGACCGCGATTAGTTAGCAAATATTTAATAATCAAAATATTAAAATATGAATCAAGCTGGCTATTACTATAAAAACATTAAAAATGAGGTTTTGTAATGGTTTCAGCCCATAGTCACACACAACAAACTGTTTATCGCATTTTAGATGCTAATTTGGATCGCGCTCGTGAGGGTTTGCGAATTATTGAAGAATGGTGTCGGTTTGGTTTAAATAATGCCCAGTTTTCAGGTATATGTAAACACTTGCGCCAAGAGTTGGGCACTTGGCATACGGCAGAAATCCGCGCAGCCCGCGATACACCGGGTGATGCAGGAACAGATTTAACTCACCCCCAAGAGGAACAACGGGCTGATATTACATCGCTATTACAGGCTAATTTTTGCCGTGTGCAAGAAGCATTGCGTGTATTAGAAGAATATGGCAAACTTTATCATGGAAATATGGGGATAGCTTGTAAACAAATGCGTTATCAGGTTTATACCCTAGAAAGTAATTTGATGGGTTATCAGCGTCATCAGTTATTATGGCGATCGCATTTATATCTAGTAACATCTCCCACAGATAACTTATTCGCCATTGCCGAAGCGGCTCTTCAAGGTGGTTTAACTCTGTTACAGTATCGGGAAAAGACTGCTGATGATTTAGTCCGCCTAGAACGGGCGACAAGACTGCGGGAATTATGTCACCATTACGGTGCTTTATTCATTATTAATGATCGGGTGGATTTGGCTTTGGCTGTGGACGCTGATGGTGTCCATTTGGGACAACAGGATATGCCCATTGCTATAGCGCGTCAATTACTAGGAACTCAGCGTATTATCGGACGCTCTACCACAAATCCTCAAGAAATGCAAGGGGCAATTGCCGAAGGTGCGGATTATATTGGTGTGGGACCTGTGTATGAAACACCGACGAAAGCGGGTAAAGCCGCAGCAGGTTTAGAGTATGTGAAATATGTATCCCAAAATTGTCAAATTCCCTGGTTTGCGATTGGGGGAATAGATATGAGTAATTTGAATGATGTGATGAATGCAGGAGCGCAACGGGTAGCTGTAGTGCGATCGCTTATCGAATCAGATCAACCTACATTGTCAACTCAGTATTTTCTTTCGCAACTGCACCGAATTAAATAAATCAATAGAACCCCGACGATTAGAAATTGCGGCTATACAAACAAATTCCGCCTTCGTGGACTGGTTCTGAAACCCACGAAGGTGGGTTTTGCCTGTGTAGCTGCGAATTCCATTCGCTGTAGTGCTACGATCATATTTTCCTTGCACCTCATTTACCTTTCATACCTCTTCATGCGTTTGGGTTTTAGGTTTATATGGCTAACGCCACGCTATGCTATCAGCAAACCCTAAATAAAACTTGTATAAAAAAAGGAATACTATTAAGATATAATTGTCTTTGAGGATCACTCACCTAAAAAATTGAACTTCAAACCATGAAAATAAAAGTCATTATTCACAAAGAAGAAGCAGGTTATTGGGCAGAAGTTCCTGCTATTCCCGGTTGTGCTACTCAAGGTGATACTTTTGAAGAATTACTACAAAATATATATGAAGCCGTTGAAGGTTGTTTACTCGTTGATGTTGATTCATTAGAACTTGATGAATCTGCTCAAATATTAGAAATTGCCGTATGAAATCAATTTCAGGGAAAAATTTTGCTAAAGTATTAGAGTCTCACGGATGGCAACTTCTCCGCATTAATGGTAGCCATCATATCTACGGTAAATCCGATAATCCAGCCCGAATTTCTGTTCCTATTCATGGGAATCAATCACTAAAAACTGGACTATTACGGCATTTTCTAAAAGTGGCTAATCTCAGTGAAGATGATATTTAATATTCTAAGTAATGTAAGTTGCTAGTTAGGTAAATTGTCAGAAATGGCTAACGCCACGCTGCGCTATCAGGGTATCCAGGATTAAAGGATGAACAGGATGAAACCAGAGCTTTTATTATCAATTACCTATTACCAATTACCAGCCTTAACGAGATAACTAGCAACTTGAGTTAAGTAGGGCTTGCTGAAAAAGTTGTCTGTGAGGGCTAGAAGTATGGCTAACGCCACGCTGCGCTATCAGAAGGTAGGGGCGCAGGCCCTGCGCCCATTCGGGAGTATTGACAATTGGTGATACAATCCCTATTTTATCCTGTTTATCCTGGACATCCTGATTCTGACTACATTATTATTTTTATAAGTCCTAAATTCAAAATTTCTCGCAGCTTTATGTCAAATCAAATTAATCTCCAAGTCAACGGAGAAACGCGCAATTGTGTATCCCCAACTGCTTTACCAGAATTACTGCAACAGTTGGGTTTTAATCTTCGCTTAATCGCAGTAGAATACAACGGTGAAATCTTACATCGTCAATTTTGGACGGAAACCCACATCAAAAATGGCGATCGCTTGGAAGTAGTCACAATAGTTGGTGGTGGTTAATTCAACAAGCAGGAATAGATTCAGGACTATATAACCAGCAATGATAGGTTTTCCGTATTTTAAGGATTACAAATCGGCATATTCTCAGCTAATTAGTTCTTATTTGCGGGACACTCAATATTACAAAACAAAGTGCATAATGTGACAGACAAAAAATTGTTATGGGTAGGAATTGGTTGTCAAAAGGGAGTTTCTCAGAACCTAATTAATACTGCAATTAAACAAGTTTTTCAAGAATACCAACTTATATATAGTGAAATATCTGGAATTGCAACTATTGATAAAAAAGCCTCAGAAATTGGTTTAGTAGAATTTTGTAACTCAGAACAGTTACTTTTGAAAGTCTTTAGTGCTGAACTTTTAAATAGTGTCCTTGTTCCCCATCCTAATCATAGTATTACTAAGTTTGTGGAAACATCTAGCGTAGCTGAGGCTTCGGCTATGCTTGCAGTCTCGAAAATCACATCTGCGAAAATAATATTATTAGTTCCTAAACAGATTTTTCGATTATCAGGGGAAATAGGAGCAGTCACAGTAGCTGTGGCTAAAAGTGATTAGAGACTAAATATTTAGTCAAGCATATTAACTATTTGATTAATAATACCAGAGACAATTGATAAAACAATTGAACCTAAAAAAGCAGGAATAAAACCCCGAATTTCAAAACCATAACCGGGAGTTATCGCACTAGCAAACCATAGAGTTAAACCATTAATTACAAGGGTAAATAAACCTAAAGTTATTAAGGTGATGGGAAATGCTAAAATCTGCAAAATTGGCCGGACAATGGCATTTACTAAACCAATGACAACAGCGGCAATTAAGGCAGCAGTAAAACTCGTGAGAATAATTCCCGGGACAATTTTAGAGGTAATTAACAATGCTACCGCAGTACCAAGCCAAGTTAAAATAAAGTGCTTCATAGTTTAATGTTAAGTAGGTTGGCGTTGAAAATTGTCGTTATGGCAAGGCAAAAGGCAAGAGGCAAGAGGGTTTGGGCGATTTTACGTTTCTTTACACAGTTTGTTTTTATTGTGTTCACCTACTTATTGGGAAGTGCGTTTTAAGAAAACTTTCCATGTACCACCACCGACTACACCGTCAGGTTTTAAGCCATAACGAACTTGTGCAGCTTTAACTGCGGTTTCTGTGGATAGTCCGAAATATCCGTCTATTTTACCATTTAAGAACCCCAAGTTTTGTAGTTGTTTTTGCAATTTAATCACTTCTGTACCACTCATGGGTAAACGCAAAATTGGCCATCCTTCGTCAGTATATTGGATACCGGGCATTTGTTGATGGGGAGGAGTGGGTTGAATGCTGGTATTTTGTGGATTTTTGGTGGTTGGGCGTTTGGTAATTTGTGGTTTTGTAACTCTTACCGGTTGGGTGGGAACAGTTGTAAAACTACTGGCAGGTTTGGCTGTGGTAGCGGTAATAGTTGATGGGCTGGGAAATAGTTTTTGCCATGTGATATTATCTACATTACCAGTGGGGTTTAAACCGGCAGCTTGTTGAAATTGGGCAACAGCAATAACTGTACTTTGTTGATATTTACCATCTACAGCGCCCGCATAAAATCCTAAAAGCTTTAAAGCGGCTTGAAGTTCGGTAACTCCTTCACCTTGACTACCCATGTTCAGGGACGGACGATTAATTTTAATGTCTGTGTTAACTTGGACAATTTTGAGTGGTGTGGCTGTGGAAATGAACCCAGTAGAAGTAATTAAGGCGGGTGTTGTGGTTAACAAGATTAAGCAATACCAATGATTTGCGCTCATGTTGGGAATACTAGCTATCAAAGTATTTTTCATACAACTTTTGTATAATTTTCTGATGCTGATCTTACACCTATTGCGATCGCTTTGTTAGTTGTTAATTTTTTGGGGTTCTTTTTAGGAACTACGGTCAGAAACGGTAAGTTCTACCGAGATTGCCTGTGGAGCGGGCAAACAAGATTGGAAGTCATTCTAAGACCGCGATGAAGCAGGAAATAAACACTAAGATTATTGCTGTCCAGATGTGTCTAGACTTTGGTAATTTTGGGTAAGTTTTATAGAACGGATGAAGATCAAACATCACCGCATATTTCCAGGATTTTACTAGGTTGGGTTTTCTTGTGTCAACCCAACCTAGTAGTTCGTCAAATTTATTTTGACGGGTAATGATCGGAAAAAACTTCTGTTCTTCCCTCCCCTGCCCCCCCTGCCTCTCTTCTCCCCCTGCTTGCCTTCACCCGTCATTTTCGGGTTGACAGACTACTAGTAAATTTAAGGTTTCACAAAATAGCTGTCTGAATAGCTTCTTCTGGTCCAACTAAAGATAGGTATGGTGTTTGCAAATATTTACAAGCGGATGTAATTGCTTCCGTTGCAGTGACATTATTAATTAATTCGGGAAATTGTTGATCAAATTCAATCCCTAAACCCAAAATTTCATACCAACCATATATTTGAGCAATATGTCCATTAGTTTGTTTACCCAAAGCATATTGACCAATGATTTTATTTTTAGCAGTTTGTAATGCTTCTGCTGACAATTCGGTGCTACACAATAGTTCTACTTCCTGGCGAAGTCCATTAAAAGCAACTTTGGTATTTTCCGGTGCAGTGCCAATATAAACTACAAAGGCAGCGGGAAAAAGTCGAGTTGAATAAATAGCAGATACGTCATAAGCTAAACCTTGCTTTTCCCGTAATTCTACAAATAAACGACTAGAAAGACCATTGCCTAAATAGGTAGCAAGTAACTTGAGGGCTGCATATTCTGGGTTAGTTACTGATGGTCCTAAATAACCCAGCATGATAATTGATTGTTGTGTATTTAAGGGTTTGAGGCAAGGTTTAGGTGATACAGTAATTGGTGGTAAATTCAGGGTAGGTTGGGCGGAATTTGGTATTTCCCAATCACCAAAAATCTTTGTTACTAATTTCTCAGCTTCTGCTGGGGTAATGCGTCCAGCAATGCTAATGACAATATTATCAGGACGGAAATGAGTTTGGTGATATTCTACTAAGTCAGACCGGGTAATGCTGCTCATCGTTGTTTCATCACCTAAAACTGACATAGAATAGGGATGATTTGGGTACATTACCTGACGCAATTGTTCAAAAGCCAGACCAAAAGGTTGCTCTTTTTGGGAACGAATATCTTGGATTGCTAACCGCTTTTCTAGTTCTACCTGATTTTCAGGAAAAGTAGGCGATCGCAATAATTGTCCAGCTAATGATAAAATGTCAATAAAATCAGCAGTGACAGTTTTCAAAGATAGCAAAAAATAGTCTGTAGCCGCATCTGTGCTTAAACTAGCTCCCACAGATTCAACTTTTTCGGCAATTTCTAAACTCGATAAACCATCACATCCCTTTGTCATCACCGCTGACAACAAATGAGCTAACCCTGCTTTTTCTCGCTGTTCATGACAACTACCAGCGCGAATAAAAATCCGTCCAGCAATAATATCAGCAGCTTGATTTTCTGATACTAACAAAACAATGCCATTACTTAATACGGTGCGATGAATCAGAGAGCGACTATTAATAGTTTGCATTTTCAGTTAATAATTAACAAGGTTTGAGCATGGTGACCGCATAATTAGCTGATGAAAGATACTGTTGAGCTAATTTTTGCAGTTCTTGAGGATTGAAAGACTGGATTTCTTGAGGATAGGTAACAGCTAATTCAGCGTTAGCAATAGTATGATAATAACCATAAAAATTAGTTAGCTGATTTGGTGTTTCCGTAGAAAAGGCATAATCATTACATAAAAACCTTTGAATACGATTTAGTTCTGACGTGCTAATTTCTTCATCTTGTAATTCTTGTAAATGATCACAAATCAAATCCTCAACTCGTTCTAGATATTCTGATTCTAACCAAGCCGTAATTGTCAATAAACTTGATTCTTGTTGGAGAGAAAAATTGCAGCAAATGTCTTGAACAAGTTGCTTTTCTTCCCGCAAATCAGATACTAACCGAGAAATTCTCCCTTCTCCTAACAACGCTGATAATAATTCTAAACCATGAACAGCCCGAATTTCTTCTACTCCCGGTACTTTCCACGCCATCATTAACCGCGCTTGTTCTATTCTGGGTAAGATTAACTCATGACGACGAATTCCGTTAATTAGCGGCGCTGGAACTTTGGTAAATTGGGGACAATTATCCCGTTGCGGAAAATCTACAAATGTCCGGTTTACCAAGTCCCTCGCAGCTTTTTCACCAATTCCCCCCACCACAACCACAGTCATATTTTCTGGTTGGTAATAACTGCGATAAAAACAGCGCATAGCTTCGGGGGAATGCTGCATTAATTCTTCCTCAGTTCCCAATACAGAACGTCCGTAAGGATGCTGTTGGTAAACATTTTTGGCAAGAGATTGAAAACCAACCCAGTCAGGATCATCATTGTAAGAACGGATTTCTTCTAGCACCACATCCCGTTCTCTGATAAATTCATCGTCAGGAATGGCTGCATTCAGGAGTAATTCTCCTAAATGTGGTAGAGTATGCTCTAGGTAATTAGCAGCGGTTGTAATGGAATAATGGGCGTAATCGTGGCTTGTTGCGGCATTACTCACCCCGCCAATTTTTTCGATGTGATAATCAAATTCTCCGGGAAGCAGGTTTGATGTCCCTTTGAAAATCATGTGTTCTAGAAAATGTGCCATTCCAAACCAAGGTTCTGGTTCTAGGTTAGTTCCCGCACGCACCCAAACGTCAGCTACCACTACGGGTGTAGTGGATATCTCTTGGTGAATGAGTGTTAAACCATTATCTAGTTTGACAACAGAACCGGGAAACACATTGTTAGTTAGTTGTTTTGACAATTTTTATAGGTTTAACCATAATTTAATTTTGTTATTCTAACCTTGATTTTCAGGTCTTATACCAATTTTATGCGAGGCTGCACATAATAATCACCCGTATTTATCTGCGTTTATCTGCGTTTATCTGCGGTCAATAATTCCTGAAATCTTATTCTATGTAGCTTTATTTTAGTGAAAATCCGACAAAACTAAGGAATGTGAATTAAATAAGGTGCAAAAGTAGGGTGTGTTAGCGACAGCGTAACGCACCATTCCAGGTTACATCAGAATTGCAGGTTATTACAGCAAATTGTCATCAAACCCGGAACAAGAACCCCACCCCCAACCCCCTCCCCGCAAGCGATGAGGGGGCTAAGATGTACCTCATAAGATTGGAAATTGCTGTAAATTTGCGTTCCTAAGAACGAACCGCAGAGGACACAGAGAAATCATGGTTTGAGAGGTTCTTTGCTTCAGTCCTAAATTTGATGATCTGGACGTTCCAGGGAACGTCTCTACATTATTTATCACCAAATGTCTCATTTAAACGGCTAAATTTTCCGTTTTCCAAGTTGCCAAATCTGCCAAGGATCTATCCCGATAACGTCCATATTTTTCCGGTTTGCTTTTTATTTTTACACCCAAATCTGGAACAATACCAAAGTTAGGAGCCATCGGTTGAAAATGCTTTGGTGCGGCGGATCTGATAAACTCAAATAATGCCCCCATCATGGTTGTAATAGGTAAAATTAGGGGTTCTTTTCCTAAAGCTAATCTAGCAGCATTTGTTCCCGCTAACCAACCTCCAGCAGATGCAGCAGTATAACCTTCTGTTCCTATTAATTGTCCCGCAGCCAATAACGTTGGACGTTCTTTAAATTGTAAACTTGCAGACATCAACTGTGGTGCATTTAAAAAAGTATTGCGGTGCATGACTCCTAATCTGACAAACTCGGCTTTTTCTAAACCGGGAATCATTTGAAATACTCTTTTTTGTTCACCCCAACGTAAATTAGTTTGAAAACCTACCATATTCCAAAGTTGACCGGCTTTATCTTCTTGTCGTAATTGAATTACCGCATAATTACGTTCTCCATTGCGAGGATCAGATAAACCCACTGGTTTGAGCGGTCCATAACGCATGGTATCTTCTCCCCGTCTTGCCATTTCTTCAATTGGTAAACAAGCTTCAAAAAATTTCGCTGTTTCTTTTTCAAAGTCTTTTAATTCTGTTTGTTCCGCTTGACAAAGTGCTTCTCGAAATTGTAAATACTGCTCTTTATTCATCGGACAATTTAGATAAGCTGCCTCACCTTTGTCATAGCGAGAAGCCATAAAAGCAATATCTTTATTGATAGAATCTCCCGTAATAATGGGACTCGCAGCATCAAAAAAGTTGAGATATTCCATCCCCGTAAATCGCTGTAAATCTGCGCCTAAATCGGGACTGGTTAAAGGACCAGAAGCTAAAACAACAATACCTTCAGGAATTGCGGTAACTTCCCCGCGACGGAAATCAATTAAAGGGTGATTTGCTAAGGTTTGGGTTAGATCTTCCCCAAATTGTCCTCTGTCTACCGCTAAAGCCCCACCAGCGGGGACTGCGTGTTCATCTGCTTTGGAAATGACAATAGAACCGAGTTGGCGTAATTCTTCGTGTAAGAGACCGGCAGCGCGATCGCTCGCCATAGCCCCGAAAGAGTTACTACAGACCAATTCTGCCAAATTTTCGGTATGATGGGCAGGACTGAAGCGTTTAGGGCGCATCTCGTGGAGAATCACAGGCACGCCGGCTTGGGCTATTTGCCATGCTGCTTCTGTTCCTGCGAGTCCGCCGCCAATTACTTGTATCGGTTGTTGTGTCATAGCTGTTTTTTATACTATCAATCATTAGAAGGATGCCAACCACTTATTACCCACCGTTTACGAGCAAATATAATCACTGGGTTGTTCATGCGTAGCCTAATTATTGTAGCGCGACCGATAGCAGTTATACCTTCCACTCTTGTACCGTCAGGACTCCAGGTAAAATGTTCTGACCATTTCTGTTTGCGAGGGTGAAAAAGTGATCTTGTTTCGCCAGTTAAAGGATCTATAGACTCAGTTAAGATCCCATTTATCAGCAGGGTCTGAGGGCTGTGATGCTTGTCTAACAATCTCTTTATCTCCTTTGTCACCCCTCAATGCTTGGTGTTAGCGGAGCAGCGCGTTAGCGCGGGTAAAGTTGTTGGACTCCTTATCCAAATAATAGGAATTATTGTCCTGGTTAGCGATAGCGAAGCGCTCCGCAGGAATCGCACCTTCCCCCCTATCATACCCCAATTCAGCAACGCCCTAATTCCAATAATAGCCCAGGATTTTCCCAATGAGAAATTGCTTGTACTGCAATACGCACATCTTCGTCTCTATATTTATCTAGCCATGCCCATAAAAAAGCTTTGTGACCTCCACTGAAACGGCTACGCAGATTTTGTGCTTTACCAATGTAAAGTAATCCTTCAGTTTTGTGTCTAATAGCGTAAATGCCAGGACTTCGAGATATGTTATCAAACCTGCGGTTTAAGGGTTGACATTGCTCAAAGGAAGTAAAAGCTATTGCATCTAATAAGTAATTGGACAAAAATATTTACAGTCATTGCGAGCGAAGGGAAGCAATCACAACCCTTGGAATTGCTTCATTTCACTTCGTTCCATATGGCTAACGCCACGCTGCGCTTACGCAATGAGATTGTGTAATTAATTCTGTATCACTACTTATTACTTGAGCCTGAATTTTTAGATCAGATTCTTTTGCGGACATAAAAACAATTAGGGTAATTCCACAAGAATTATTCCACAGTTTAACGTTAGTTACGAAAGTAAAAAATGATAAAATCTTGTTTCAATTATCTTCAGTTTTTAGGGAATATGCGAGAAATTCTTCTAAAGTTGACAATCATCAAGTTTAGAAGAATAAGCTCTAAGTAGGTGAACACAATAAAACCAAACTGTGTAAAGAAACGTAAAATCGCCCAAACCCTCTTCACTCTTGCCTCTTGCCTTTTGCCTTGCCATAACGACAATTTTCAACGCCAACCTACTTAGTTTGTTAAAGCGATTTGAGGTAAAACCTGATTTAATTTACCACTACGATAACCTTCTAAATCTAAGGTGACATAGATAAATCCCCAATTTTGAAATGCGGATACTAAAGTTGGTAAATCTGTAGTTGAGACAAAATCTTTAATTTTATCTGGTGATAATTCAATTCTGGCTGTGTCACCTTCGGAACGGACTCGTAAATTTTGCCAACCTAAATTTCGCAAATAAATTTCGGCTCTACCTACTCGCTGTAATTTAGCAATGGTAATTTCTTCACCGTAGGGAAAGCGCGAACTTAAACAGGGTTGAGCGGGTTTATCCCACCAAGATAAACCTAATTGTTGGGAAATTTGCCGAACTTCGGCTTTAGTCACCCCAATTTCTGCTAAAGGCGATCGCGCACCTCTTTCTTTTGCGGCTTGAATTCCCGGACGATAATCATGTAAATCGTCTGCATTTACACCATCTACTACATAAGGATAACCCAACTCTAAAGCCAAAGGTTTAAGGGTGTCGTGTAGTTCACTTTTGCAAAAATAACAACGATTGACTGGGTTAGAGGTGTAATTCGGGTTGTCCATTTCCTGTGTTCGGACAATTTTATGAGATATTCCGATAGTTGCGGCTTGAATTTTTGCGTCTTCTAATTCTTCTGGTAATAGAGAAGGAGAAACCGCAGTTACAGCCAAAGCGCGATCGCCTAACACATCATAAGCAATCTTAGCCACCAATGTACTGTCAACCCCCCCCGAATAGGCTATTAAAGCCTGATCCATTTCTGTAAATAACTCTTTTAACTGCTCTAGTTTTTCTGTCCAACTCATTCTACTAAAACCCCATAACGCCTAATCACTTCTATTTTAGTCATTGATTATTGACTTCATCATTTTCGGTTCTTCCTGCCAAATATGAGTTTATTTACCCCATAACCCATATAAATAAAGGGTTTCATTGTTTTTAATACCAAATTTGTAGTTATTCTTATTCACTCCCCCCTCTAAAATTATCGAAACCCTTGATCTCTCGTTAAAGATAGGAGGGGAGTGTGAACAGTTACGTCTAATCAAATTTTCAGAGCTTTTAATAGTCATACTATTTACGCCAACCTGTAAGTAATTGGACAAAAATATTTACAGTCATTGCGAGGGAAGGGAAGCAATCACAACCCTTGGAATTGCTTCATTTCACTTCGTTCCATATGGCTAACGCCACGCTGCGCTAACGCAATGACATTGTGTAATTAATTCTGTCTCACTACTTAGCAAATTGGGATTAACAGGCTTAATTATTGACTGGTATTAACTAATAATCAATAAAAAGTATACTTTCGCGCTTATTCTGCGGCACAGTTAATATTACCAAATGAACAATTTGCAGGAACAGCGCGTCAAGATGATGTTACCCAACGACGAATTGAAATCCGATTTACACGGTTAGGAGAAGTGCAAGAACACTGTTTAAGCTAAAGTTCAAGCTGCTTTATTTCCACACCCGCACCCTGTTCTTGATCTAATTCTGGTAACTTTTTACCCAAAATTAGAACTGCAACCATCATTAATAAACTTGTCACCATAATCACACTTATCACATTAGGATCATCAAAATTGCTCGTACCTATTAACAATGCTGCGGCAAAATTACGTTGTGCAGTTCCTACTCCTAAAACTCTTTGAGTATCAATACCAGGCCCACCCAATAAATAACCCACAGTAAAAGAGAAGATAATAAAAATAGCACAAACAAAGATCACACCAGTTTTCAATAAAACAAGAATTTCATTGAAGTGTACTATCAACCTCACTCCTAAACCTAAAAGCAATCCAAAGTTAGATATCTTGAAAGTAATTGTTTGGAGATTTAAAGCGATATCTTGATATGTTGCCTTAATTAATAACCCAATTCCCAATGGTGTTATCATCATCAATATTAAAGGTTTGGCAATATCCCAAGAATTGACTTCTACACCTTGCAAAACTAATGGTAATACAATCGGCATATAAAAAACAGTGCCGAACATTAACATCATCATTAACCCTGTAGAAAAAGCTAAATTACCCTTAACTATTTGGGCAAGTTTAGGTAAGGCTGGAGGACCCGATGCTAATGCCATAATGATCAAACCATCTTTCACAGGTTCATTAACAGGTATTACTTGCAGCAGCAAATATACAAAAAGTGGCACTAAAACAAAATTTGTTAATAGCGATAAAAAAACCAAACGGATATTACGAAGAGGTTGCCAAATCTGTTGTAAAGTTAACTTTAAACCTGTACCAAACATAGTAGCAACAACAAAAGCCAAAAATGCAATTTTGTCAAGAATGGGGATAATTTCGTTCATAAATTTCTTATTTCGCGCCAACAGGCAAAGAAGAAAGGAATATTCAATATGATTCTGTTAAGCCTGAAACTCTTTTCTTAACGAACCACAGAGGCACAGAGGACACAGAGAGAAGAAAATAATTGAGTATGACTTTTAAAATATCCTCTCAATCTTTCTCTCTGCGCCTCTGCGTGAGACAACAATTACTTCAAATTCAAAGTAAGCTTCTGTAAATTACCTGTGAATGCAAAGGGTACTTGATAGGTTTCCACAATCGGAGTACCTGTATCTCGACCGACATCAAAAGTTTCATTTAAAGCCAAACGGTAGGGTAAAGTTTTTTTAATTCGACCCTCAGCTACCTGTTGATCATTAATGAATAACTTCCCATTTCCACCAGCACCAACTTCACCACATTCCCAAACGTTGCCGGTCATGTCGTAAAGTCCATAACCATTGGCTGGAAAAGATCCTACTTTTGCCGTTCCTACATAACCGTCAGTTTTGGTATTAAAAAAGGGAAAGATTCCCTGCCAAGTATTAGCTTTTTTGGCAGAATATTGATTACCCCAGGTATAAGTTGCCCCATTCAAGCCACCACGAGCAGCGTATTCCCACTGTGCTTCTGTTGGTAGGGATTTTCCTGCCCATTGGGCGTAGGCTAGGGCATCTTTGTAAGCAATATGCACAACTGGATGGTTTTCTTTACCTACAATTGTGCTATCACTGCCAAAGGGATGCCGCCAATTAGCACCCGGTGTCCAATGCCACCAACTGAGAAGCTGAATTTGCTTAACTCCTGGTTTTGGCATTTGAAAAACTAGAGAACCGGGTAATCTTTCTTTATCTGATAAGTCGGGAAACTGCTCTTTTGATAAAGGTCGTTCTGCAACTGTTACATACTTTGTGGCTTTGACAAACTCAGCAAATTGGGCGTTTGTTACCTCGTATTTATCAATGCAGAAGGAGCTAACTGTGACGTTTTCTCCTGTTCTCTCTTCCACAAAACCAGAATCACCCGCTCCCATTTTGAATGTGCCTCCAGAAATCAGTATCATTCCTGGAGGACAGGGATTAACGGTAACTGCTAATACGGATGAATTGGTGAATAGTGATATGAGTGCAAATACTTGAATCAGCAGTAATATTAAGAACTGCATTTTATGCTGTTGAAACTTTTAAACCAAGAATTTTGTCCAATCTCTCTACATAAAGTTCTGTAGAATTAGCTACTACTTGGATGGATAATCCCATAGATAACTAAGCTCCTGAGCGATCGCCTGTAGAATCACTGGGAGGTTCGTCTTTACTACTTCTACAACTGACCAAGTTATCTTGATCGAGATTATTAGCAGCAAATACATATACTGGACTAAAGATGAAAATTGAAGCAGTGATTAGCAAAATTACTTGCATATCTCATGGATTTATTTTTCAAAAATTTGTTCGCGTAGCGTCCCAAAGGGAAAGGAGGCAGGAGTTAACATAGACTATGAGTTCATGACAGAAATACTGGAAAAGACTTTTAACTTGTGTTTTTCTAAGTTAGTTTTTCCTCTCCTGTAGCCACTGGTAAATCTTTTTGAGTGCTATATTCTGTCCAAGAACCTTCATAAATTCTGACTTTGGGATAATTAAGCAGATGCTTTAAAACCACATATTGTAATGTAGCTTCTCGTCCTGTACTACAAGAAACAATAATGTCGTTTCCAGGAGTAATCTTTTTATCTGCCAGAATTTTCTTAATCTCATCTAATGACTTTAATTTGTGAGGATTTTTAGCATCTGTAAATGTTACCCAAGGAATATTCCGCGCACCAGGAATATGTCCATTGCGTATCCAAATATTTTCTTCACCCCGGAACAATTTTTCTGGTCTAGGATCAATAAAGGTAACTCCTGGCTTACCAATAAATTTTCTCACATCATTTAAACTCACACGCACTGAAGGTTTATCCCGAACTGTGAATTTACTGACTGAGTATTTAGGAAATTCTTTTGTGACAACTTGATCAGTTTTATAACCAGTATAACCACCATCTAATACGGCAATATCTTTCAATCCAGAACGTTCTAGTAAATAAGCAACCATTGTCGCACCTAAAACATCTCTACCATCTGAATATACGAGTACACGACTATTATTTGTTACTCCTGAATTGGCAAATATTTCCCCTAGTTTTTGATTGTCCCAATATTGTACTGGTAATCCTTCTTTTGGACCTCTAAAAGCCGTATCAGCAATGTTTACAGCATTGGGAAGATGTCCTTCTATATAGTCGAGAGGAAAATTACGTACATCTAAAATTCTGAGGTTGGGATCTTTGGTGTTTTCAGCTACCCAATTTGATGAAACAAACTGAATGTTAGCGCGAGAATCAACTGATAATACTGGCAAAGGTAATAAGGGAATACTTACTACAAAGGCAAAAAACACTGTCACCAAAGCAAATAACTTAGGTTTTTTCAAACTTTTGAAAGAGAAACTTTTAAACGTCATTTTTACCCTTCTTTGTATTTAATCAAACTATTCATTATTAGTGAACTTACTTTAATTAACAGTAATATTAAAGTAATTTCAAAAACTGCATTTTACGCCGTTATGACTGTTAAACCAAGAATTTTAGCAAATCTCTCTGCATAAAATTCTGTAGGATTAGCAACTTGTTGAATGGATTCCCGTTGTCGTAAATTCTCCCACCATTGATGCAAACGGGGTGTTTCTGACGGCAGTTTAAAATTACGGAACTTTTCTAAAACTGGTAATCTTTCAAACCAAGGATAGAAACTAATATCAACTAAACTCAAATTTTCCCCTAACCAGTAAGGACAATTACCAGATAGCTTACCTAATCCTTCTTCCTCAATATACAAAAGAGACTCTAAAAACTCTCTCCGTCCCAGTTCTTGTTCCTGTGTATCTTTACCACGCAGCAATTTATTAAAGGCTGGGACTAAACGAGTATTAGCATAGTCAATCCAAATTCTCGCAACTGCTTTTTGAGCAGGATCATGAGGTAATAAAGCGGGTTCGGGGAATACTTCCTCTAAATATTCATTGATAATTGCAGACTCATATATTTCTACATCTCCATGCTTGATTGCTGGAACTTTACCATAGCGAGAAATATCCGTAAAACCTTCTGGTTTGTGCTGTAAATCAATTTCAATTGGTGTAAAATCAATTCCTTTTTCCAGTAAAACTACACGAGTTCTTTGGGAGAACGTAGAACCTTTAGTGTAATAAATTTGAATGTTACTCATTTTGTTGATTAGGATTTGTGGGAATTTTTAGTTAATTACAAAAATTGCCAGTTGCATGACAGCGGAACGTAGAAGTGAAGCAATTTCACTCCTACAATTTACATTTTTTGACTGGTAAACTACCAGGACTTGACTTTAACTACGGTTTATTGGTCGAATTGACGTAGTATAATAAGAGTATTCCATAGTTTTTACTAAAAAACAAGTCTTTTAGCAAACATTCTTCTCGAAATTTAGAGCCAAAATGCCCAACAATTTAACACTTGTCCATAGCTTGCTTCTCTTCAGTACCGCGTTCATTGCCGGGTCACTTAATGCTGTAGCGGGCGGTGGTAGTTTTATTACATTCCCCACTTTGATATTTACTGGTATATCGCCAATTACCGCCAATGCTACAAATAATACTGCTTTATGGATTGCAGCTATGGCCAGTGCAGGAGCATATCGTCACAATTTACACATCCCACGACGACAGCTTTTAATACTATGTATTACCAGTTTAATTGGTGGGGGAATTGGCTCTGTTATTTTGCTATATACATCAGCGGATATGTTTAAACAGCTACTTCCTTATCTATTACTTTCAGCAACGCTGATATTTACATTTAGCGAACCCTTGAAAATGTGGTTACAATTTCAAAGCAAGAAATCATCAGAATCTCAATCTCCACCTTTATTAATTCTCGTGATTGCACAATTAGCAATATCTATCTATGGTGGTTTCTTTGGTGCAGGTTTAGGAATTTTAATGTTAGCAACTTTAAGCTTTTTAGGTATTAAAAATATTCACACCATGAATGCTTTTAAATCTTTTCTTGGTAGTTGTATCAACGGCATCGCTATTTTTCCTTTTATGTTCGCTGGTTTAATTGCTTGGCATCAGGCTATTTTAATGGCTGTGGGTGGTTCTCTTGGTGGTTATTTGTGCGCTCATTATGCACGGAAATTAGATCCTCGTTTTGTGCGGATATTTGTAATTGTTGTTGGTTTTAGTATGACTACTTACTTTTTTATTCGGGGCTAAAACTAATAACATCTTCGGCTATTTACAGCACTTTGCGTAACGGTTAGGTACAATAATTAAGGAAATAAATTGAAAAATCAAGATGAATCCTGGTCCTGCAAAGTGCTATCCAAGAGGTAATTTTAGCAAAAACCGTACTTTCAGTTCGTTCTTATTAGCGAATGCCCTTTATAAGATGTGAGACGTACTATTAGTTCGTTTTAATTTTTATGAGCTTTGAAAAATATAAAGAAGCTAAACAACTTTTTGGTGATAGAGTTCAAGCCCTTCGTAAGGAAAGAGGTATTACACAGGAGCAGTTGGCAGAACATATTTATAAATCCGTTGAGCATATTAGCTATATAGAACGAGGTGAACGCGCTCCATCTTTTGAAACAATTTTAGATATTGCTGAAGCTCTTAAAGTGTCAGTACCATACTTAATGAATGTCACACCCCAAACAGATATCAGTACAAACTTTCTCACTGAATTACAAACTCCGGCAGTTCCTCCTTCTCTTGTTGAACCTGTTGACGAACCAGTTAACACAACTAAAGAACGGCGTTCGGATTTAGAACGATTACAGACAGCACTTGAAGCTATTCAAGAATTACAAAGTCTGGCAAACGAGTACGGTATCAATGATGTTTTTCAAGACAATGGAGGAAAAGTTCTTCAAGTTTTAATCTTGCTTGGGTTGCGGATATCTCCTGGACGTGAAGGAAATGATGCAATTGATGCCGAACAAAATGAATATGAATTAAAAACAATTAATAAACTTTTAAGTAAAAGTGTAACTACAAATCATCATCTTAACCTTGATATCCTAGCTAAATATCGTGCTGTAAAAGCTTGGTACATTGCTGTGTATGAAGGAATAGTGTTAAAAGCTATATACAGAGTTGACCCTACTTCACTTGAGACTAAGTTCAGTTATTGGGAATCTAGAATACGTGGAGGAATGGAATCTATTAATAATCCTAAAATCGCTTTAAGTTTAATAGAAAAAGAAGGTGAGTTAGTTTATCCTAAACAAAATTAACAAACAATTCAAGGAAATTTGCTACTTTGAAATAACCTTCATAATTTTAGAGATAATTGCTTTGAAGTAGTTAAACAAACTGATTGTTTTTGAGCAAGAAGAGATTCATAAAGAGTCATAGTATCCTGCAAATTTTGAGATTTATCTAAAAAACGAAAAGCTGAAGATGCTAAATAAGATGGCTCTTTTTCAAAAGCAATCCAACTTCTTTCTAGCTGTTCAGCGGCAAAACCTGTAGTATTTGATCCTGCAAATATATCTAGAACTTTATCTCCAGTATCAGTCAAAAATTTAATGAAAAACATGGGCAACTTTTGAGGAAATCTGGCTGGATGAGGAGGTATAGAAATAGATTTACATAATTGAAGATAACTAGAGTTACTTTCAGTATTTGCAATTTCTAACAAATTTGATGGTATAGCACCACCGTTATCAGTAGCAAAATTCTTACTAATATCATGACCTGAAGGTCTTTCTTTCGGTGTATAGTATTTTTGAGGATTTGCCTGTAGTTTCTTCATTCGCTCAGAGTAAGGCACTAAAACATTACTAACATTTGCTTTAGGATGATCAGTTTTTGAGAGCCACCAGACGGTATTTACAGAGTCCTTTGCCCGAATTTTTCGCTTATTAACCCACTCAATTGGTGAAGGTAGTTTAGCTGGGTTATACCAAAAAAATTCTTCAGCCAGCCTAAATCCCAATTCATCACAAAGTTTAATTAACACTCGATAGTTATAGAGAGACCGAACTGGACGTTTACTTTCATAAGCTCCACCTAAATCAAGTACGAAACTACCAGTTGAATTCAGAACCCGATAAACTTTTTTAGAAAACTCAAGCAACCAATCAACATAATCTTCCTGCTCTACGTTGCCATAAGTCTTCTGACGTTGCAAGGCAAAAGGTGGTGATGTTAGCACTAAATCTATTGAGTCAGATTCTAGTTGATCTAGCAATTGAAGGGAATCACCAAGATAAGCTGCACCGCAGTCTGTAGTATATAGTGGATTTGGAAGAATCATTGTCAGACGCACTAAGAGTTAGTTATATAAATATACAATACTACAGTACCCAAGAGATATATTTTTTATATTAGTCTTTGTAAAGAGTTATGAGTAATGTGATGGATGAAGCTAAGAAAGAACGTTTAGAATCTAAAGGCTGGAAAATTGGCACAGTTTCCGATTTTTTGGAGTTAACAACCGAAGAAAGTATCTTTGTGGAAATTAAACTAGCTCTCAGTAAAAACTTGAAGGAACGTCGCCAAAAATTGATGACTCAAAGTGAACTTGCTACTAAAATTAGCTCCAGCCAACCTCGAATTGCTAAAGCTGAAAATGGCGATGCTTCAGTTTCAATTGAATTATTGGTTCGGGCAATTTTAGCCACTGCTGCAACTCCTCAAGATATTGGCAAGGTTATTTCAGGTGTGAAGTAAAAGAAATCATGAAAATGTGTTGGTTTGTGTTTCTTAACTCAAGCAACAAGATGAGCGATCGCCATTTTAAAACTTTATGGGAAAATAGAATAAGCGATCTATCTCTTAACCCCACAGCAGATGCAGTAGGCAATTTTATTGTATTCAACATCAAAGGTAATTCTTATCGTTTAATTGTTAGTATTGATTATGCCATCCAAACAGTCTACTACAAATATTTTTTAACCCATGCTGAGTATGATAAAGAAAAATGGAAAAATGATCCTTTCTTTTAACAGGAGTTAATCATGACTATTTCCTTAGATAAAACCACCTACAGTAAATTATTAGTAGAATATCAACCCAAAGTCATCACAACCGAAGCAGAATATGATCAAGCATTAGAAACTGTGGAAAAATTAATGGCTGATCAACAACGTACACCAGAACAAACTGCGATTCTACAATTGTTAGTCACTCTCATTGAAGAATTTGAAACTAAACACTACCCTATCGAACCATCATCACCCCATGCAATGCTAGAACATTTAATGGATGCAAGGGGAATTAAACAATCTGATTTAGTAGGAATTATTGGTTCTAAAGGTGTGGTTTCTGAAGTTGTAAATAGTAAAAGAGCAATTAGTAAAGCTCAAGCAAAAGCTTTAGGAGAATTTTTTAATGTTTCTCCAGCATTGTTTATTTAATAGTAAAACTCGCTATTATTAGTTGCTCTAATCTGTCTAGTTGAAGCTGGTAATTTGTAATTGGCATTAGTTATTTATTAATTAAGGCTTGTTCCTGTGGTAAAAATCCACCAGCTTGCATTTGCCATAATCTGTAATAAGCTCCACCCTTAGCCAATAGTTTGGCGTGAGTACCATCTTCAATAATGCAACCATGATCAAACACCAAAATCCGGTCTAAATGAGCGATAGTAGATAAACGATGAGCTACTACAATGACAGTTTTTCCATTCATTGCTGTGTCTAAAGTATCTTGAATCGCTTTTTCGGTAATGGAATCAAGGCTAGAAGTTGCTTCATCTAAGATTAAGATAGGTGCATTTTTGAGGAACTCACGGTCATGCCAATAACGCTCCTGATAACGTTCTGCGGCTGCACCCAATGTAAAACGAGTACCTGTGGTGGGTCCTTCAGTCAGATTATGTTTACCTGTCAGCAGTCCACCTGCTAAAGGATTGTAGGGAATTACAGCCTGTCCTTCTTCTTGCGCTAGGGGTAATAATTCTCGCTCAATTTCCCGGAATAAGAGATTATAGCGGGGTTGAATGGAAACAAAACGAGTCAGATGACGCACATCTGCACGACCTAAAGCGCGGGCTAGTCGGTAAGCTAAGAAATTGGAAACTCCGATATAGCGGACTTTACCAGCATGAACTATTGTATCCAGAGCTTCTAGGGTTTCATCCAGAGGAGTTGAAGCATCATCAGAATGCAATTGATACAGGTCAACATAATCAGTTCCCAGTCGTCTGAGGGAAGCATCAATAGCATCTAAGATATGTTTGCGTGAAGATCCCTGGTCCCAAGGTGCAGGACCAACTTTACCGACGGCTTTAGTGGCAACAATAAAATGTTCGCGTTTACCTTTTAACCAGCGGCCAATAATTTCCTCTGTTCGTCCAGCAGTGGGTAATCCACCACCAAGGGGATAAACATCGGCTGTATCGAGAAAGTTGATTCCAGCTTCGGCTGCGGTATCGAGGATTTTTATAGAAGTTTCTTCATCGGTTTGTAGTCCGAAGGTCATTGTCCCGAGAACGAGTCGGGAAACGGTGAGTCCGGTTTGACCGAGTTTGGTGGTTGGTAATAATGTCATAGAAATGTTAGTTGTAGAATTTTTATCTCACGCAGAGGCGCTCCAGGCACGGAGAAATAGAGATGCAAGAGTATGGTCTAAATATATGTACCAAATTAATTTGAAGCTGCATAAAATAAGATATCAATAATAATTGACCGCAGATAAACGCAGATGAACACAGATAAAGAGGGATAAATTTATTGATTTCATAATTCTGTGCAGCCTCATATAATATTTGGTATAAGGGTGTTGCTCTTACAATTCTCTGATTCAACTTACTACAGCCGGCTGGCGACTACTTTGTGAAACTAGCCATTGTTGCAATGTTGGGTTACTGTAAACTTCATCAGCAATAAAATGATCGCCTTGAGGCAATATAGTAAAATCTACTTTTGTTCCTGCTTCGCGTAGGGTATCAACAACATTTTGTGTACCCTCAATTGAAAGTTTTTCGTCTTTTGCACCTTGGAATATTTGGATGGAAATTTCTTTGAGTGCAGCTAGTTGGGTTGCTTCTAATGTTTGGGGTATACACGACCTGATATAGCTACCAAACCAGCAAAGCGTCCAGGATAGGAAGCGGCGATATGCCAAGCTCCAGCAGTGCCTAAGCTGAATCCAGATATGATCACACGGGATGGATCTATGGAATGGGTGGCAATGATATGATCAAGTAAAGCAATTACATCTTCGGCTCTATCTACCCAAGTTTGTCCTTCAGGAAGTTGAGGAGCAACAAAGACGTAGGGTAAGGATGCTGATGAATCTACGAAAAGAGGGAAACCCCATTTTAGTAAAACATTAATATCTGTTCCTCTGTCTTTTGCTCCATGCAGAAATAATACTAGAGGGGCGGGTTTATTGGTGTTAGCAGGGGAGAAAATATAAGGTAATGAACTATTGCTGGTGTCGTGGGATCTTTTTTCAACTGACATAGTTTTAAATCCTCAAATGTGGGTTCGCAAATACCTGACAATAAACATCTGGTGAAAATTAAATCTACATTTTCCAGAAGCCTTGTAAAGAAGTTACAGCGATTTCCAATCTTATGAGGTACATCTTAGCCCCCTCATCGCTTGCGGGGAGGGGGTTGGGGGTGGGGTTCTTGTTCCAGGTTTGATGACAATTTGCTGTAAGTGGAACGTCTACGATCTAATCTTCTCTCTTCTTAATTTCTCCGTGTCCTCTGTGCCTCTGTGGTTCGTTTTCTTCATTATCTATTGATGTAGAGGCGTTCCATGGAACGTCTCTACCCTAGTGGTTTACAAGGTCATTTACACAGCTACTAATTCCTTTTCTACTGGTTGAGATTCGGTTTTAGGTAGTTTGGATTCTACTGCTGTACCTTTGAAGAAATCAGGGTTAGCTTGGGTGTAGAATTTATAAGGATTGCCGAATACATAAGCCTTGAAGTCATCTTCGGAAATCACGCCTTCTCTGACCAAATCCCAGCTTTCAGCTAAAGGTGCGGTGAGATCGGGTACATCCCAGTGACCAACATCGGAGGAGTAAATGGCGTTAAGCTTGACTCCCAATGGGTTGGCTTTGTCATTGAATGCGGCTGCAATGGTACGATCATCGGACTCAGAACCAAAGAAGAAACTGTTCACCCAGCGATCGCGGATATCTTCAATTGACTGAATACCTGCTGCACCAAAATCTTCCAATTCACTACCCACGGGTGAACGGCTATGACGGTTGAAGGAAGAACCCAATACACTCTTGGTTAACTCTTCTTTGCTGAGAGAATATCCTTGAGTAATTTCTCTACCATACTCTGCAAACAACTCGAACAACTCATCAGCGTTAGTGAGGTCTGGATTGTAGTTTTGCAATCCTTCTAAACTCCTTTTGGAGAAACGATCTACCAAATGAATGTAGACGTGAGCGCCCCAATCTGCACCACCTTCTAACATACCAACACGCAATTGTGGGAATCTTCTAGTTACACCACCAAAGAACAATGCTTTCGCAAATGCTTGTGAACCATCACCAAAGTGACCGATATGGTTGTTCATGTAGTTACTGATGGAGGAACGTCCTGTCCATCCTTGGCTACCATAATGGGTGGTGATGGGTACACCTAATTCAACGGCTTTAGCCCAGAAGGGATCATAGTCGTATTCGCTGTCCAGACCGTAAAAGTCAATGTAAGAAGCATATTTGCCGATTTCAGGAAATTGCTCGGCTGGGTATTTATCAGCGATCGCCTTAATTGGACGTTTCACACCACCAGGAATATTTGCAACTTTCAAACCTAGTGTATTTACCGCAAATTCTAACTCTTCAATCGCTTCTTGGGGAGTAGTCATGGGGATACCAGCTACTACAGTCAAGCGATCGCTATATGGGCGGTAAATATCAGCATGATAGTGATTAATCGCCCGTTGCAATAATTGACGATTCTCTTTACTTGCACCAGCCGCAGCTAAGGCATTATTAGGAAATAGTACAGAATAGTCTGAGCCTTGCTCTGCTTGCCGTTCATAGAGTAATGCCGGGAGGGTATAGGTAGCTAAATCTAAGGTATTACGAGTTACTCTAGCCCACCAAGGGGAGCGAATTGTGCGGTTGTTCTGACGTTCTTCTGGAGTTTGTTGATACCAGTCTTTACCTTCAGTCTTGGAATTGAGACGGGAAGATTCAGCCTTACGTAATTCATCTACCAGCTTCACACCGCCGTAGTGAGCAATATAATCCTCAAGGGCAGGAGTAAAGTCATTAGTGTGAACATCAGTATCAATGACAGGATAATCAAGATTGGCTCTGACTGCGGCGGAGGGAGAGCTTTTCAATTTGCTATATTTAGTCATATTTTCCTTAGAAAAGTTACAGGACAATTTAGATCCCTGACTTCTAAAAGTTATGAATTTTCAAAAAATCGGGAATCTGTGGGAGTGTTGCTGATTTTGACTTGAGTTTTAAACGTGAGATTCTTGCCTTTTGGACAAGCCTAACTTTCCGATAGTCTGCATAGACTCCGGTAGGCTTTTAACGTCTGTGCTGACGGTCTCTTGTAGGGTGCGTCAGATACGATAAATTGTTTATTGTGAACAAAATTTCGACTGACGCACCAGACTTTTTTTGTTTACGCAAATGCCAATGTTTTTTCCTGTTGTTTAATAGCAAAACGATTAACTGGACGACGTAAACCAAGGTTTTCACGCAAGGTGCTACCCTCGTATTCAGTACGAAAGAGTCCGCGTTTTTGCAGAACAGGAACGACTAAATTCACAAACTCATCCAACCCTGTAGGTAGGATCGGTGGCATAATATTAAAACCATCCGCCGCACCATTGATAAACCATTCTTCTAATTGATCAGCAATAGTTTCAGGAGTACCCAAAATGGTACGATGACCCCGTGCAGTCGCCAAAGATAGATACAATTGGCGTAGTGTGAGAGTACCACGAGTAGCTAGATCACTTACCAGCTTCAAGCGACTCTTATTATTGTTAGTATCACTAGGCAATTCCGGTGCTAAATCATCAAAAGAGTATTGTGATAAATCCACGCCTTTGTAATAATTTTTGAGAATGCCCCAAGCTACATCGGGATGAATTAAAGATTGCAAAAACTCATATTTTTCCTGAGCTTCTTCTTCCGTTCGCCCTATGATGGGAAAAGCACCAGGCATGATTTTAAGATCGTCTGGAGAACGTCCATATTTCGCCAACCGCCCTTTAACATCCGCGTAAAATTCCTGAGCATCGGCTAAAGTTTGATTAGCTGTAAAAATTACCTCGGCAGTACGGGCGGCTAAATCTCTGCCTGGTTCAGAAGCACCAGCTTGAACAATAACTGGATAACCTTGGGGTGGACGGCTAACATTTAACGGACCCCTAACAGAAAAATGTTTGCCCTTGTGATTCAATGTGTGCAGTTTGTCGGCATCGAAATAAACACCAGATTCTCTATCTTTGATAAAGGCATCATCCTCCCAACTATCCCACAATCCTTGCACCACTTGTACAAACTCTTCAGCCCGTTCATAACGTTGGCTGTGTTCTGGATGATGTTCCAGTCCGAAATTAGCCGCCGCATTTTCATTACCTGTGGTGACTACATTCCATCCTGCACGGCCGTTACTTAAATGGTCTAGGGAAGCAAACTTCCGTGCCAATGTGTAAGGATCTTCGTAGGTAGTGGAAGCAGTGGAAATAAAACCGATGTTTTTGGTAACGGAGGATAAAGCAGAAAATAAAGTAACAGGCTCAAAATGAGCTATTTTCCCATTACGACTTTGAGTTTCAGGAGAACCACCCCAAATTCCTGGACTATCTGCTAAAAAAACAGCATCAAATAACCCCCGTTCCGCAGTTTGAGTAATTTCCTTGTAATGCTCAAAATTCAAACCTGCATCTATTTGTGTATTGGGGTGTCGCCAAGCAGAAATATGATGACCAGTAGCTTGAATAAGTAGGTGAACAAAATAAAAATGAGGGGTATTGCGTTTTGTAAAATGGCTGAAACTCAATCAGAATCTCGCATTGAGACAACTTTACATACCGTTATATACCTTTAAATTTTTCTGTTCACCTACTTAAATGCACCTAATCGAAACTGACGTTTTGCGCTCATATATTTTTATCTTTGTATGGTGTAATTGCAATCCCAAATCCGCAACTGAAAGTTAAAAATTCTATATCCCGAACTCTCTGTGTCTCTGTGTCTCTGCGCCTCTGCGTGAGAAAAAAAATTATTTAAACTGCTGCTAATACCTTTTGATATTGATTAACTGGACGAGATAAACCCAGATTTTCACGCAGAGTTGTTCCTTCATACTCAGTACGAAATAAGCCCCGCCGTTGTAATTCAGGAATTACCAAGTCAACAAAATCATCTAGTCCACCAGGAAGATAAGGAGGCATAATGTTGAAGCCATCAGCAGCATCATTGACAAACCAGCTTTCCAGTTGATCTGCAATCTGCACAGGTGTACCAATAATTGTCCAGTGACCACGCGCTCCCGCAATCCATTGATAAAGCTCACGAATGGTAAAATTGTGTTTACGAGCAATATCAATTAATAATGCTTGGCGGCTTTTGTTATCATTGGTTTCTGGTAAATCTGGCAGTGGTTCATCAAGGGGATAAGAGGAAAGATCCGTGCCTATAAGTCCTTGTAATAAAGCCAAACCAACCTGGGGATGAATTAAATCTTGCAGTTCTTGATACTTGGCTTTTGCTTCTGCCTCTGTAATGCCAACTACGGGAAAGACACCGGGCATAACTTTGAGTTCGTCTGGTGTGCGGCCATATTTTGCTAATCTACCTTTAACATCTGCATAGAAGGCTTGAGCATCTTCTAGAGTTTGTTGAGCAGTAAATATAACTTCGGCGGTTCTACCAGCCAGTTCTTTTCCATCTTCAGAAGAACCTGCTTGGACAATTACAGGATAACCTTGGGGCGGACGGGCAATATTCAATGGTCCGCGCACGGAGAAGAATCTACCTTTATGGTTCAGTTCATGTATTTTATTAGGGTCGTAGTAAAAAGCTGTTTCCTGATCACGAACAAAAGCGTCGTCTTCCCAACTATCCCACAAACCTTTGACTACATCAATAAATTCATGGGCGCGAATATAGCGATCTGCGTGAATAGGATGGTTTTCCAAACCGAAATTACCGGCTGTTTCACTACTACCAGTTGTGACTACATTCCAGCCTGCTCTTCCTCCAGAAATATGATCTAAGGAAGCAAATTTGCGTGCGAGAATATACGGGTCTTCATAAGTGGTAGAGGCAGTGGCGATAAAACCAATTTTTTCTGTCACCGCAGACAAAGCTGAAAATAGGGTGACAGGTTCAAAGTCCCCACCGAAGGCTGTGCGTCCTTCCGCACCACGGCGTTGTTGCAAGGCTAAACCGTCGGCGAGAAAAAATGCGTCGAATTTACCGCGCTCGGCTGTCTGGGCTATCTGTTTATAATGCTCAAAGTTGAGAGCGCCATTACTTTGTGCTTGGGGATGTCTCCAAGCTGCAACGTGCTGACCTGCACCGGGTAAAAATGCACCTAGTCTCAGTTGTTTTTGTTGTTTGCTCATATTAGACTCCAAGTAATATTTTTTACTAAATGAATATAGGATGATAATGATTTTCTGGGATAGCAGTTGTCAGCTATGCCATTGTAACTGCTGCATATTTAGTTGTTAGCAAAGCTTTTTCAACTCCTTAGCCATAGCTGTACGCATTAGCGTTAGTGGTGGGTTATTAATAAACTACTGTATCTCGACTGATTTATCGTACATTAATAGTAGAATCTCACAACTCTCATGAAAAAGCAAGTACCTTTTAAGAAAAAATTGATTAACTAAATTTGTTAGCAGCTAATTGTTAGATATTCTAAGTATTTGATGGCTCTAAAGTGTGCAGGGTGTGCGATAGCGAAACGCTGCTGCAAGCAGGTCGCTCAATTTGAATACAACGTATAGTTCAATTGCACTACGTAACTACTGAGTGCAAATACAGTAGAGTTTGGGAGGTGTTGAATCACTTCTTTGCTATCCCAGCAAAATGACTCATGGTTCACTTCCAGAAACAGAAAGACTTAAAAGGGGTATTAGAGACTTCCAAGAAATAAATTATCCTAAGAAACGAACCACAGAGGCACAGAGTACACAGAGAGAGAATTTCTGCATCAGTTTTGGGACATTTTTTTATTTGGAAGTCTCTTAAGGATAATTTGGTCAGGTTGTCAGTAGGAATTGAACATTATCTAGATTTGCAAACTGATTTAGAAAATTCTCTATCTTGATAATCAGCAATAAGATAGAGAGAAAAAAGGCAGAAGTGTATTAGTAAAAGTTAATAATTTCTGCTTTTATAGAAAAAATTAACGCTGTTTTTCGTCTTATATTAAGAAATAATAATATTAATTTTTTGTAATAAGTCAATATGGATAGATATATCTAATTGAAAAGCTGATAACTTTACTAAATCATAAAATTTAAAATAAAGTTTGTAAACCTTATTTAATCAGAACTTCATCAAAAAAATATCATTAATTTATCTAGGAATGCTACACAAACTCCGGTAATTCTATCGGAATTATCAATTTTAATTCAGGGTTGCATCTCCTATTGATTTTAAAAAAAATTGAATTAGCGTTGTAATTAGTCCGGCTCAGGACTGAAGATACATATCAAAAAATCAAGGAGTATTTAGTATGATGATGGTGATGACTAAATCTATGACTAATGAAATGCAAATATGCGTGAACGCTTGCATGGAATGTCATAAAATGTGCATGGAAACTATGACTTACTGTATGACTAAAGGTGGTAAGTACATGGATATAACCATGATGACAATGCTGCGAGATTGTGCAGAAATGTGCATGATGTGTACAAATATGATGATGGCTGGTTCTGAGTTCAGCGATCGCACTTGTATGTTATGTGCAGAAATGTGCGATCGTTGTGCAATAACCTGCGAAAAAATGAGCGATGATAGCAAAATGATGGAATGTGCTGCTGCTTGTCGTAAATGTGCAGAATCGTGTAGATCCATGCAAATGATGCCTGTTTAATTATTTTTTACTTGCAGAAGTTTATCTGCGACCCAATGGTCAAACGCTTAGGCTATAATCAGTCTGGGCGTTTGTGGCTTTTTGTTCAATGTCTGACACTTTCTATACAGTTATCGAGCGCTTACCATATTCCTTACACAGTCAGAGCAAAGATATCACTATAATAGAAATATCAATCTTCACAGTTAACTGTAATGACTATCAAAGAATTACTCTTACAAGAAATTGACAACACCCCCAACGAACTTCTAGAGGATCTGCTGAGTTTTTTACAATCACTGAAAACAACCCCAAAACAGCCTCTAAGCACATATCAAGAACTCTTAGAACGAATTGATTACTTAGAAACAATAGTAGGTATTTGTAAAGGACTAGATGAATTTAAGCAAGGTGAAGGAATACCAGCCGATCAAGCATTAGCAACCCTAAAAAACAAATTTAATATTCCTCCTCGCTCATGAATTACCAAGTTATTATTCAACCTACAGCTTTTCAAGAAATCGAAACTGCTTATCGTTGGATGTGCGATAATCTGAGTCCTGAAGTAGCAAACAATTGGTACTACGAACTTGAAGATGCTATAGCATCATTAAAAAAATTTCCTAGTCGCTGTATGATAGCACCAGAAGCAAAAGTAATTGGTGGTGAAGTTCGTCAACTCTGGATTGGAAAACAAAGAAGATATCGAGTTTTATTTGTAGTCGAAGAAAATGTTATTGCCATTCTTCATGTTCGTCATAGTCGCCAATCTTATTTAAGTGAAGAGTCATAATGATTTTTATTAGCTATAGCATAATTTTCTGTAAGTATCGCTTTTAATAGTGATCAGAGTTGAGCGATCAACTCAAAGGTAGTAATGTAGCAATCTCATCTGGAAAATCAGCAATTAAATCAGCTTTGTGAGTTTCCAATTCTTCCCTGCTTCCATAGCCATAAGTCACACCAATTGTAGCAATATTATTTTTCTTAGCTCCGATGATATCATGAGAGCGTAGACATCGCACTTTAGTTTAAGATATTACAATTAAAATATTCATTAACTGATGAATTCAAACTCGAAAGAATTGGTAATCACTAAACTTGAACAAGGATTACCAGCTATTACTCCAGCCTTTGGTGCAACATTAGCCGAAGCCTGTGCTGTTTGTTTAAACAATCAAGGTTATATTCAGGGTATAGAACTCACAGTCAAAGGAGAGTTTACCGCTGTTTTTAAACTATATTGGCAAGAGGTAACAGACCAAATGCTACGCTGTTGGAACGATAGCGAATATACTACAGAACAGGCAGCTTATGGAATCGCTTTCTTAATTATACAAGAACTTACAGACTATACAGTTATCGAGCGCTCTCGCAGAGGAACAGGATTTGATTATTGGTTAGGTAAAAAAGGTGATAACAATGAACTCCCATTTCAAAATGCAGTGCGGTTGGAAGTTTCCGGCATTCGTAAAGGCGACGACAGCCGAATAAAAGCTAGAATTAAACAGAAGCTTGAGCAAGTCAGCCCCACAGATGGCACACTCCCAGCTTACATCGTAGTAGTTGAATTTAGTAATCCTTTAGCGTTCATAGTAAAAAAATGAGTCAGATTCAAGAGTTACATCAACAAGCTATGGATTTAGCCGAAATGGCACAAGTTGCTAAACTTAGAAATAACTTAGATTTAGCTTCCCAATTATCCCGACAAGCATTTGAAAAAGAAAGATTAGCAGCAGAATTAATCACAAATAATTTAGCAGCAGAACCAACTCGTTCAATATTGTATCGTAGTGCCGCAACCCTAGCAATTGACTGTGGAGAAATTCACAGTGCAGAACATTTAATTGCAGTTGCTTTATCAGGAAATCCGCCACTTGAAATTGCGGAAGAACTCAAAGATTTATTTGTACAAATCAACATTCATAAATATTTTGCCCGTCGAGGTGTGGTATTTGATGAAGCTAAACTTCAGATTTTTAGCTAGTAATTAGTCGTTACTAAAGATGATATCATGAGAGCGATCTGCTTACAGCAGCGTTTCGAGACTCGCACTTTCTATACAGTTATCGAATGCTCACCATATTCCTTACACGATCACAGCTAAGATATTACTATAATAAAAACATCAATCTTCACAGTTAACTGTAATGACTATCAAAGAGTTACTCTTACAAGAAATTGACAACACCCCCAACGAACTCCTAGAGGATCTGCTGAGTTTTTTACAATCACTGAAAACAACTCACTTTTTGGGTTTATGATATCTACGATAAATTTACCACAATCCAAAATATAGGCAATGATGATGGCACAATGTAAATTTATTGTATAATTAAAATAAGCAAAAAATCAAACAAAACTATGGAAGTTATAACAGTCACTAAAAATGGACAAATCACTCTTCCTGAAAATTTAAGACAACAATTAAGACTAAATGAAGAGTCTAAATTATCTTTAAAAATAGAAGCAGGAAGTCTAATTTTAACACCCATTACGGAAGATGTTGAACTATTAGAAGAAGACGGTATATTAACTTTTTCTGCTACCTTAACTGCTGATGAAGATATTAATACACTGATTGAGAAATTACGATACTAGAAAGTTAGATGAAAAAAGTATTATTTGATACCTCTGTGATTGTAGCGGGGTTATGGTTAGAACATCCAGAACATCAAAAATGTTTGCCTTGGCTACAACAAGTACAAACACAAGCAATTCAAGGAATAATTTGTACTAGAACATTAGCAGAACTTTATCGAGTTTTAACAAGTCTTCCTATTAAACCTCGTCTATCTCCTCGAATTACTAAACAACTGATTGATACTAATTTAAAACATTTTGAAATTATGCCTCTAACTACGGAAGATTATCAGCAAGTCATTGAACAAATGGTGAATTTAAACATTATGGGTGGTGTAATTTATGATGCTTTAATTGCTCAAATCGCCATTAAACATAATATAGATCAGATAGTTACTTTGAATGCTAAAGACTTTACACGATTGAGTAATCAAATTGCTCAATTAGTAATAGTCCCTTAATCATGAATTTGTTTTCATTTCTTGCTATTACTAAATAGGTTTAAATTTTGTATCTTAATCAAATCAAAGGCAGTAATGTAGGAATCTCATCTGGACAATCAGCAATTAAATCAGCTTTATGAGTTTCCAATTCCTCCCTACTTCCATAGCCATAAGTCACACCAATTGCAGCAATATTGTTTTTCTTAGCTCCGATGATATCATGTAAGCGATCGCCTACCATAACTACAGTAGAAGCTAAAAGACTTTCCCTCTCTATAATGTAGGAAATTAAATCACCTTTCACACTTCTATTACCATCTAATTCACTACCATAAACACCATCAAACAAAGGTGCTAAATCAAAATATTCAATAATGCGTGTAGCGTAAATTTGAGGTTTAGAAGTCGCTACAAAAGTCTGATAACCAGCAGCACGAATAATTTTTAGAGTTTCGGGAATTTGCGGATAAAGGGAATTTTCAAATAACCCAATTGTAGAAAAGCGACTACGATATAGTGAAATTGCCTCATCAAGCAATGTGTCATCAGAGGTTTGCAATAACTGGGAAAAACTGCTTTTCAGTGGTGGTCCAATACACCAAAGCAATTCATTAGCATCTGGTGGTTTATAACCAAGTTCCGATAAGGCATACTGAATACAGCGAGTAATCCCCGGTTTAGGATCAGTGAGAGTTCCATCTAGGTCAAAAAGGACTGTGTGAGAAAGCATTTTGGTAAGTTTAAATAGTTTTTAACCTTTGTAGAAACTCAATATTTAAGGGTAGCTTCTCCCCTAACCACAGAGAATTATCTGTATGATCTTTGACATCATCTCCCGTTTCTGGGTGAACCAAAATATCTAAACCTTCTCTATTAAGCATTAACCAAGTCACAACTTCACCAAACTGATGTGGTAAAAAAGCCACTTGATACATTGATTTGGGGTGTGGTCCTATAGGCTGTTCATGCCAACGTCCCAATCTTACATCAAATTTAGCACCTAAACCTTCTCTTACACGAGCAGCCGTTTCACGACTAGCGGTATCAAAATAAATATGTGCATGAAAACCAGTAATATCAGTATTTGTATTCATAGTTCTTGATTTCACCTTTTGTTCTCAAGTATAACTTAACAATTATTTAGATATACTAATCATTAGTCAGCCATAAATTTAGTTAAACCACTTGAATTTTCTTTCTGGTCATGTCATACTACTAAAACAAACACCGATAAGTCGGTCAACAAACTGTAGTTTTTATTTTGTCCCAACCCGTCACGGGTGATGCACAGATAACTGGCAATAGTCATGTCTGCGCTAGTTTTGGTATTAGACATCTGGTGGAAAAGAATGTAGAGACGAGAATCCCTATCCAGGTCACGTCTCTACATCTAAATTATTTAAGATTTGGGTTTTTGATGTCAACGAATTCCCCATACCCCAACACAAATCCTAATTTACAAAGGAACTCCAACATGGCTGACATTAAGATTTATAGTGCGGTTGTTTGTCCTTATGCTCACCGTACCCGCTTGGTACTTCAAGAAAAGGGTATTGATTTTGATTTGATTGAAATTGATTTGCAGAATAAACCAGAAGGTTTTACAAAAGTTTCTCCTTATGGAAAAGTACCTGCAATTACTCATGGAGAAAACCGAGTTTGGGAATCAGCAGTTATTAATGAATATCTGGATGAAGTATTTCCTAATCCACCGCTTTTACCTACTAACCCCATTGCAAAAGCTCAAGCTCGGATTTGGATAGATTTTGCTAATACTAGATTAGTTCCTGCTTTTTCTACTCTATTACGCAGTCCAGATTTCCAAAAGCAAGAAGAAGCGAAACAAGAACTCTACAAACATCTAGAATTTATTGAAAATGAAGGTTTAGGAAAACTTTCGGGAGATGGTCCTTACTGGTTTGGTGAATCTATCAGTTTGGTTGATTTTACCTTTTTCCCCTGGTTTGAAAGATGGGCTGCTCTTAAACATTATCGTGGCTTTGGTATCCCTGCTGAATTCACTCGTGTGAAACAGTGGAAACACGCACTCAAGGAACGTGAATCAGTGAAAGCGATAGCTTCGCTCGCCGGAGGCAACGCTCACTCCAAAGAATTCTATATTGAGCGATATGCTAAATTTGCTGCTCCTGTTCCTGTCGCTGCTTAGTGAAACGCTGTATTCAACTATTCCTAAATTGAGAACACAAATTTATGAGTTATCAAAACATAGAAGTTAAACCAATTGCTGGACGCATCGGTGCAAAAATTAAAGGTGTTAATTTAGCTGAAAAAATCAGTGATGAAATCATCAGCGAAATTAGAAAAGCCTTAGTTGAATATAAAGTCATCTTCTTTCGTGGACAAGAACTTGATGCTAATGGACAAGTAGATTTTGCCCGTCGTTTTGGTGAAATCACTACGGCACATCCGACAGTTCCATCACTTCCTGGACATCCAGAAGTATTGGATTTAGATTATAGTCGTACAGTTGCCCGTGCTAATAACTGGCACACCGATGTCACATTTGTAGATCGTCCGCCCCTTGGCTCAGTCTTGCGGGCGCTAGTAATTCCCCCAGCAGGAGGGGATACTATTTGGGCAAATTCGGTGACGGCATACCAAGATTTACCGGAGCATTTGCGTAATTTAGCTGACAAACTTTGGGCTGTACATAGCAATGCTTATGATTATGCCACAGCCTTTGATGTACCTGAAGAAGTGAAATCTTACCGAGATGTGTTTACTTCAACGGTGTATGAAACCTTGCATCCAGTGGTAAGGATTCATCCTGAATCTGGGGAAAAGGGTTTGTTTATTGGTGGTTTTGTGAGGCAAATTCGCGGGTTATCTCCCACTGAATCAGCCGATATTATTCGCTTGTTGCAATCTTATATTACACGACCTGAGAATACAGTGCGTTGGCGCTGGAAGGTTGGTGATGTGGCATTTTGGGATAACCGCGCTACTCAACATTATGCTGTTGCAGATTATGGAGATCAACCCCGTCGGGTGCAGCGTGTAACCATTGCTGGTGATATTCCTTTAGGTATTGACGGTAAGTATAGTCAAGCCATTAAAGGAGATTCTGCGGCATATATTCCCAATCTTGTAGCAGCTTAACCTAACCCCCTAACCCCTTCCCTTAAAGGGAAGGGGGGAAATCAAAGCCTCTCTCCTTGTAGGAGAGAGGTTTGGAGAGAGGTTTTAGGTTTACAAGCATTAAATAATTGTAATTTGATAATTTAAGGAATTGAATTTTATGGCTTTAACACCTTCGACAATGTTACCTTTGGGGACTTTAGCACCTAAATTTAATCTCCCAGATGTGGTTTCAGGTAAAACGATTTCATTGGCAAATTTTGCTGATAAAAAAGCTTTAGTAGTTATATTTGTTAGTCGTCATTGTCCTTTTGTGCAACATATCAAAGTTGAATTAGCAAAGTTAGGACAAGATTACAAAAATAGAAATGTGGGTATTTTAGCAATTAGTTCTAATGATATTAATAGTCATCCTCATGATGCACCAGAATTACTTAAAGATTTTGCCCAAGAAATAGATTTATCTTATCCTTTGCTTTATGATGAAAGTCAAAAAGCGGCTAAAGATTTTTTTGCAGCTTGTACTCCTGACTTTTTTGTATTTGATGCTAATAGAAAAGTTGTTTATCGGGGACAGTTAGATGATAGTCGTCCAAAAAATGATTTACCTGTGACTGGACAAGATTTACGAAAAGCGATTAATTATGTTTTAGCTGATCAGGAAATTATTTGGCAGCAAAAACCGAGTATTGGTTGTAATATCAAATGGAAAGCAGGGAATGAGCCGGTTTATTATAAAGTTCCGGTAGCGGTTGGGTAGTTAGGGATTTTCTGGAGAAAACTGTTAATTAATGTAGAGATGTTTTCGGGAACGTCTCTACAGAATAGTCCTATTCATAAAATATACTTGCTTCCACATGAAAAAAATCTGCTAATTTTTGGGTTAATTCTGGATTTATTTTCTGATTGCCATTTAAAATGTCATCAACTAAAGTTTCAGATCCTAAAACAGTTTGTAAATCGGTTTTATTTTGGTCAGATTGTTCCCAAAGAAATAGGAGCATAGATTGAGGATTATTTTGCTGATTAGGTTTATAATACTCTTGTTCAAATTTTTCAATTAAAGTAATTAGCAATTGATAGAGTTCATTTTCTTCTGGACTGCGTTTTCGGTGCATTAAATCTTCAACAATGGCTAAAGCTTGTTCGTTTTCTGCTTCAGTCTTGATAACTTTGGGAAGATAGACTGTTAATAGTTCTTTGTATTTGTCGGGATTAAAAGTAAGGGTCATTTTTCCAATTGTCCTTATCGTATTCCGCGTGGGTGAGGATATATTTAATATAAATTAATTGACCTTCATAGTCTATACTAACAATTAAGCGGTATTTATTGCCTTTAATATTAAAAACTGTAAAATTACCTACAGCCTCAGCTTTAGGAAAAACCTGCTGTACTGCAACCAAATTTGACCAGTTAGCTTTATTCGCAATTTTATACCAGTTGTTCAGTGCTTCTTCACAATCAGCATGATTTTTCGCATATTCTCTTAATATTTTAAAACTAATAACGTGCATCTTCCCTGATTCAAAAACTTAAATAATACAACCTTGTAAACAAAATACTTTAACCCACAGCATACTCTGTAAACTTCCTCATAAAAGGAGATTGAAATCCCAAGACAATATCTTCCTTTGGAACTCCCACCGTAACCAAATTATTTGCAATATCATCTTCAGTACCATTCCATTGCAGCCAAATTTTTTCACCCTTAATATCAATATGAATAATACAACTATGTATCCATTCTTGACCTTCCCAACCTACATGAACTATTTGATAATGGTCACGTTGTGTATCAAAAATTGTCTCAACTTCTATATTTCCATTAGCAGGTTTTTGTTCGCTATATTCTTGTAAAATCTGCTGTACAAGCTGGCGATATCTAGTTAGTTTATCCATTCTGCAATCACCTCATGCTCCACATCATAAATAATCATTTTGACTTGATTCTCTCCAAAAAACTTTTGATTTCAACAGCAATTTTTTCTCCTTGTTTTTCTGCCGCAATCAGCTTTTCAGCGGCTAAATCAATAGATAGATTTACCCCGCCTACACTAATTGATAGGGGATCATGAGTAATCTGCCAACCGTCCTTCTGTAGAGCTTTTTTGACAACTTCATGAAAGACATCTTTAGCCGACATACTGATCCCTAATTATATTTTCTACATATATCATACAATATTAACGCATTTCTTCCTCTCTGCGCCTCTGCGACTCTGCGTGAGACTATTTCCCCTATAAATCCTCATGCAGCGCCCCCAACTTCCTAATCTCCGGCCAAATCATCGCCGTAGCCACCACCACCAAAATCGTCCCAATACCACCACCAACGACAGAAAACACCGGACCAAATAAAGCCGCAGTCAACCCAGACTCAAAACCTCCCAACTCATTAGAAGCACTGATAAACACACTATTAATAGCCGCAACTCGACCCCGTAAATGGTCAGGAGTGCGAATTTGCACCAAAGTATGACGAATCACCACGCTAATGCTGTCTAACGCCCCACTTAATACCAACATCAACAACGACAGCCACACCCAACGGGATAAACCAAAAATAATTGTCACAATCCCAAACCCGACAACCGACCAAAGTAAGGCAGGTCCAGCTTTGCGGATAGGTGGCAAATATACCAACAATGCTGCCATAATTAATGCACCTATTGATGGGGCGGCTTGTAAATAGCCCAATTCCACAGGACCAACGTGCAGAATATCTTTGGCAAAAACGGGTAATAATGCCACTGCACCACCCAGTAAAACTGCAAATAAATCTAAAGTAATAGCTGCGAGAATTAGTTGATTATTCCACACAAATTCAGCCCCAGCAGCTAAAGTTTTCAGGGATATTGGTTCTTTCTTAAAGTTGGTTTTTTGGGGTTTAATGGCTGCGGTGAGGAAAAAACATGATAGTGCAGCGATCGCTGCTAATATATATACTCCTGTCGCATTCTTGAACAGAGCAATACTAAATCCTCCCAAAGCTGGCCCAATTACCGACGCTAATTGAAAACTACTACTATTCCAAGTTGCTGCATTGGTAAAAGCACTCGTAGGTATCAACTGCCACATCAGCGCATCACCCGCAGGTTTGAGAAATGCCCTGGCTACACCTGTTAATAATAAGCAAGCATAAATTAGAAAAACTGCACCTTGATAATAGGAAATAGCCGCTAAAGTTAGAGAACAAAACACTAATAGCAGCATTGAATATAAAGTAATCTTTTTGCGATCGCTTTTATCAGCAACGTGTCCCGTAATCAAAGTTAGGGCAATCATGGGGAGAACCTGCGCCAAGCCGATGCCACCTAAAGCCATCGCTGAATTTGTTCGCTCATATAGCTCCCAGCCCAGCGCGACGGTCTGCATTTGTCCCCCCGTGAAGAGGACTACACGCCCAATGGTAAATAGCCGATAATCTCGAAATCTCATGGCTGCAAAAGGATCGTGTTGTGCAGCCTGAGTGTTATGGTGAGTTGGTTTCTGTTTGCTCGAAGACATTTTTTAGTAGAGTCAAGCCTGATTCAATTTGTGATACCTGCTCTGGTGTCAAACCCTCCAGAATCTCCGCAATTTCCCCGCGAGTTTTTTCCTGGGATTGCTCTAAAAGCAGTTTTCCCTCTCTCGTCAAATTCAGGACTACTCGTCGTCGTTCTTGAGGATTATCTGTCCGTTGCACCAGATTACGTTGGACTAATTTTTCTATAGTTGTTGATGCTGTAGCACAGGTGACACCTAAATGATCTGCTACCTCAGACAAGGAAGCACCGGGATTGCGATTCAGAAAAGCGAGCGATCGCAATTGTGGTATAGATAAAGAGTCAGAACTGTGCGATCGCATTTCGGCTCGGATAAACCGCATCAATAAGGGGACAGTTTCCATCACCCTAGCGGCACATTCTTCAGAGGGTTTATCCAAACTCATAAGACCGTTTTTCTCCAGATTACATTGCCACCTGTGGATAAAGTCGGCCACAGATGTAGGTTAAACCTATTAATGTTAGCAAGAGAATTGTACAATCTAACCCAAACCCATAAATACTTGAGCCATTTGCCAGCATTGCACCGCGTAAAGCATCCACTTCATAAGTCAAAGGATTCAAGTGGGAAATGACCTTTAACCAACTTGGCATCAATGAAATAGGATAGATGGCATTACTAGCAAAAAACAACGGCATGGTGATTAATTGCCCAATTCCTGTAAACCTTTCCCGTGATTTCACCAAACAGCCTATGATTAAAGAAAAAGTACAAAAACAAGCTGCTCCCAAAAATATGATCAGCACAACTTGCAAGAAACCCAAAGGATTGAGATTGAGGTGTACACCCAGCAAAAACGCTAAAACGTAAATAAACACCACTTGAAAAAAACAACGAATCCCAGCCGCAAAAGCTTTGCCTAAGACAATCGCTGCACGGGGTATGGGTGCAACTAAGAATTTCTGCAAAATCCCTAAATCCCGTTCCCAAATTAATGTCATTCCCCCAGCAAAAATAGCAACAAACAGCGCACTCTGAGCCAAAATACCGGGAGTCATAAAATCCAAGTAAGGTAAATTACCTGTAGGGATAGCACGAGTCCGAGTAAATACTTGCCCAAATATCAGCAGCCATAAAGCCGGTTGTACAGCCCGAATCACTAAATCACTAGGATCATGGCGGAGTTTCCGCACTTCCAATTCAGTAATTACCAGGGTTTTAGTAAATAGTTCTTTAATATTAGAAAAAATCCCTTTGGGGCGATTATATCTGGGTTCAGCCCAACCGTTGAGTGGTACGTCTGGTTCTTGCAGTCTCACGATAACTCACTCCTGATACTAATTGATTTCCTGCGTAGTGGATGAATACATCATCTAAGGTTGCTTCTGGTTTCCCAATAGCGGCTTTTAAATCTGACGGTGAACCGGTGATAATTTCTTTACCCTGATTCATAATCACCACTCGGTTACAAAGATGATCCGCTTCTTCTAAAAAATGGGTAGTTAAAAAGATGGTTGTACCGTACTCAATCCGCAGTTGCTGTACAAGTTGCCATACTTGGGTTCTTGCAACTGGATCTAATCCGACTGTTGGCTCATCTAGAAATAAGATTTGGGGTTGATGTAAAATGGCTTGAGCAATTTCCAGTTTCCGAATCATTCCCCCAGAAAAAGTTCTCACTAACTGATGTGCTACATCCTCCAAACCCATGAATTCCAGCACTTCCGCGATTTGCTGTTTTCTGCGTCGAGGGGGAATATCATACAATTTAGAGAATATTAACAGATTTTCATAACCCGTCAAAGTCCCATCTGCTGATAAAGCCTGGGGTACATAACCTATTACTCTTCTGACTGCATCAGGTTGACGAGTCACATCATAACCGGCTAAGTATGCTTTCCCGCTACTGACTGGTAGCAAGGTAGTTAACATTTTAATTACCGTACTTTTTCCCGCACCATTGGGACCAAGTAAACCAAAAACTTCTCCCGATGCAACGGAGATATTCAAAGTATCAACGGCTGTTGATTTTTCAAAGCGGCGCGTCAGTTCCAAGGTTTGTAATATTACCGATTTTGGAACTTGTGCAGGTATTTCCGCAGATTCTATTCTTCCCGTAAGTTTCGTCACGAGTCGGATTTACTTCCTTATTCAAATAATTAGACTATCTAAATATTAGTTTGACATATTTCTTCTAAAAGTCAAGACCAAGGATTAACGATGACAACTCCAGTACTAGCAAAATCTTTTTCGTTGCGAGTAAAGGAGGGTTATGGGGTGAAGGTATCGCGGGGTAGACTGCGATCGCGGTTCAAGTCGAGTTCTTCAATAAGTTCAGCCAAGGGGGATTGACGGAAAAATTCTGAGATTTTAGTAGGTTTTTCTGAGTGGGTGTTGCCTGTAGTTAGGCTTTGGGCAAGGATTTGAATAATATGCAGTTTATCGTTATGGGAAAGCTGAAGGAGTTGTTGTTCGAGTTCTGGGATAACCATGATGGGGTTTAAATGAAGGATAATTTTATTGTACTTTCAGCCTGGAGTTTAGACTAAAGCAGAGCGATCGCTATACTATTCTTAGGGATAGATTATTTAAACCAATATGGACTGGACAACACCACTCAAGGCACAACAGACTGATTTTATTCAAAGACTTAAATCTGCCAAATTGCTCCATTGTGACGAAAAAGGGCAACATAGTGAATTAACTGTCATTTCTGGTAAAAGGTTAGCCCAATTACGGGATTTTTGCTGGGAAATGGCTGAAAAATATAGACGAACTTCTCGCGTCGCTATTCGTGATGTTTTTATCAACAATATGAAGGGGAAGTTAGCTGAGGAAGTTGTTAAATCCCGTTTGGCTGATTTTGTCACAGAAGTTGACTATGAAAAGCGCGTTGGTGGTGATGGAAAAGTTGATTTTACCTTAACTTCTGACTCATCAATTGGTATTCAGGTTAAAGCCCGGAATGGCAATTTTGATAAAATTCAATGGTCAATTAGTCGAGAAGAAATTGAAAAAAATGCTGTTCTAGTTTGTATTTTAATTCAAGAGGAAGTTAGCGAAGCTCAGGCTGAATACAATCTGATTTTCGCGGGATTTTTGCCAACAAATATGATTACCTCGAATACTGGTAAAGCCTTGGTGGGAATAGATAAAGTGCTTTATTCTGGGGGTTTACGCAGCTATTTAGAGAGTTTGACATCTTCTGAAGCTGACGAATATATGCGCTTGGGTTATGAGTGTCTTGAGAAAGAAGATTATCAAAATGCTATTGCTTATTATACTCAAGTATTGCAACTGAAACCAAATAATGAAAGTGCTTACTTCAACCGAGGATATGCCCATTATAAATTAGGAGATAAACATGATGT
>NZ_VILC01000005.1:70881-96008 GCF_009712065.1 Aphanizomenon sp. UHCC 0183
GCAATTGAAGATTACACTCAGGCTATCCAGATTGATCCTAACTTTGCCAGTGCTTATCACAACCGAGGAGATGTTCGTCATCAATTAGGAGATAAGCAAGGTGGAATTGATGACTTTCAAACAGCCGCAGATATCTATAAGCAAATAGGTGATGAAGCAGGTTACAAGGAGGAACTTTCCTACATTTATCATTATAGCACTGAATGGATTGATACATAGGAACATTAATCTTGTACGACTTACAGATGGTTCATGAAAAATCTGGGTTTCAAATTGCGTCTCGACCATCACAATGAAGACAATATGTTAATCTTGCCTAAGATACAAAGATACAAAGTTGGGTTAAAGAAAATGAAATCCAACCTTATTTCTCTATTTCTTCCTTTGCGTCTTTGCGTGAGATAAAAAACATAAAATTACTTAATATTTATTAATAAAACTACCCAAACAACAATGAGAGAATCTGACCTATTGTTCTTAACACCAAAAAATTTTCAAACATCCTCTTACGGAAAATTCCTAACTGCTATATAATAAAAGTCCAAATTATTTCCCAGATTTTACTCAAAATTAAAATTTAATGACTAGGTTTATACATGATAAATTCGCCAAAGACTATCTAGAAGAGCTATTGAAAGATTACGGAGAAGTCAAAGCATCAGAAAAAGTCTCAGGAGAAATTAAAGAAATTGATGTTTTATTCACACCTGCTAAACAACAAACTTCTAAATTACAAATACTGGGGTTACTAGGAAGACTTGCCGAAAATCCTGCAATAATAGAACCATACCGCAATCCAGCTTCTAGCGATGAAATCTGCGACTGTATTCTCAAGTTATTAGAAGTCAAGGCTTCATTGCGACGAGAAGCCAAAGCCCATAAAATCAAACTTCAGGAGTCAGAAATTCCTAAATTGTGGATTTTAACCCCCACTATATCTGAAACTCGTTTATCTAGCTTTGGAACTATCCAAAAAGAAAATTGGTTATCGGGAGTACATTTTTTAGCAGATGCCTTGCGAACAGCAATTGTGGCAATACACCAACTACCACAAACACCGGAGACTTTATGGTTGAGGCTTTTGGGTAGGGGAAGCGTACAATCACAAGCAATTATCGAGTTGCAAGCGTTACCATTAGATCATCCATACCAAAAAGCCACCCTGGAATTAGTTTACAACTTGCGCGAAAATTTGAGAGTAAATCAAGAACTAGAAACAGATGATAGGGAGTTAATTATGCGACTAGAACCACTTTATCAAAGAAATAGAGAACAAGCTAAAGAAGAAGGAAGACAAGAAGGAAAGCAAGAAGGAGAAAAAAACTTAATACTGCGTCTACTACATCGTCGGATTGGGGAAATTGATTCGTTATTAATCGAGCGAATTATAGGATTATCAATTGAACAGTTAGAAAACTTAGGAGAGGCGTTATTAGACTTTTCTAGTGTTGCTGATTTAGAAGCTTGGTTAACCCAACACTCAATCTAATTCATTAAATCTATCAATATCCATTGTCAGGAACTTTGGTCATTTTACCAGCTTACGCACAACAGGCGTATGTTCAACCTGTGCATTTGGTAGCTGTACGTCGAATATTGGTAGAAAATGGGTTAATCAATACCAATTCTTTCGACAGCTTTTTAGAAAAGGTTGCAAGCTAAAATCTCATCTATACTTACACTGTCTAAATATTATCCAAAATCTCCCTTACCCAAGTTTCCTGTTCAGAAGATAAACCAGGTTTTAGGAATTGTGAATAATCAATTGCTAAATCAAATCTAGCCCGTTCATAGATTTCATTAAGTAACCTCTGTAAATCAATCACAGGTTCATCTTCTCCCGAACGCAAAGGAACGGGAAAAACAGGAATAGGATCTTGTAAATTAAAACTGTAAAGGTCTGCATCTGGTCGTTGATGACTACGGCTAACTAAAATGTGATAATCGCTTTTATTTGCTCCTAGAATTGGCAAGGATTCACCTAATCTCAATAAATCAATTTCCACTAGATTAGTTGCAGATGCTAAAATTTTCTGTCGCTTGGTTTCGTAAACTGTTCTACCTTCCTTAGACCGTTTATTTTTGGGTGAAAGTATTTCAATTACAGTCACTACTTCTCGGCTTTGTGTTGCTTTTACTTCCAAAAATCTCTCAATTACCTCTTCATACATGGGAACTTTAACCTTACTAGGTTCAGCCACTTTTGTAGTAGTTAAAGTTGTCCCAGTTTCTGCATTATTATTTCTTTTCGCAACGGCTACATCAGCAATTCCCACTAAGAAAATATCATCTACACTTGTGTAAACTCGCTCCTCAATAGAAACCCTGTATTTAGGGGCAATTTGAGGAGTTAAATCATCAGCTATAGCGACAATCAAACGGTTATGTACTTGATGCCACAATTCAGGTTGTTCTAAATACGGATTCATACCAGGAAACGGATTTTGCATTTGCCTTGTCTCCAATTTATTTACATCTCCCTTGATATAATTATTTTATCACTCAGGGGAAACGCATCTTATCAATAAGGACTATTTAATCTCAATAATGACCCAAACATTTGCATTAACGTCTACTTATTGACAATAATTTAAACCATCACGATGACTCTGAAAAAATCAATCAAACGATAAATACCGATTCTTTCGTTTATAAATTGCTGATTTTTTAGACAAATTCAGCAATATCCATCAATTAGTTAAGAATGCTAGACGACAATTATTCAGCAGTACATTTAATTCTTCTGCAACTTGTAACGGATTTTTACTTAACATTACAGCTTCATGAGGATTTCTCCCTGTTCTTATAACAGCAGAAATTGCATCTTGATTAGAAAATCCCCGCACACTAACTAACCACGCTGCTAATATATGTCCAGTGCGACCAATTCCACCAGCACAATGCACAACTACTTTTTCATTTTGTTGATTTGCTGTGATTAAAAAAGGCAGTATTTTCTCTGTGAGTGTTTCTAAATCAGATAAATGAAAATCCTCAATTGGTGTCCAACAAACTTGTTGATTACCAAATTCTTGGCAATATATATCTAAAAGATGGGCATAATTAGCTAGTTGTTTTTCACTAAGTAAACAGCAAACTCGCTGAATGTTTTGGGATTTCATAAACTCAATCCAATCATACACCTGATGATCAGAATATCCAGGTTGAGAAGCACCAAAAACTATTGTTTCTTGTTCCCAAGCAGCAGCAAATTTGTACATCTTCAACTTATCCAGATCCCCGACTTCTCAAAGAAGTCGGGGATCTATCTCCTTATCTTTTTAATTGCTTTTTCTGCGTAAATAGAAACATCTCGATCAGGATCATCTAGTGCTTGTTGGAGTGCATTTAAAGCCTGAGCATTTTCTAAATTACCAAGTGCTATAGCTGCCTCTTTTCTCACATCAGAATATTCGTCTGTTAATGCTTTAATCAAATCAGGTAATAAATTTTGATCTGGCATTTTTTGTAATACCTGAAGAACAAACTTTCTCACTTGCCAATGCTCATCTTTTAGCGCAATTTTTAAAGCCGGAACCGCTGCTGAATTAGCGTGAATTGCTAAAGATTTAGCTGCATTGCGTCGTACTTGCCAATCAGGATCGGAAGTGAGTGATTGAGTTAATAATTCTACAACTTCCTTATCTGCTAAATGTCCTAAAGTTAATGTTACTGCACGACGGACATTATCATCAGGATCATTCATCAAAGATAAAGCTGGTGGACATATTTGCACCTGGTTTAAATAGCGTAGAGTTGTAATAGCAGTTTCTCGTAGTTGTGGATATTTGGAATCAAAGAAAGATAACACCGCAGGTAGAGATTGAATATCATGTATCTTCCGCAATAAGATTAAGATGTTAATTTGCAGGTTGATATTTTCTTGATTTAGTGCATCCAATAAAAGCAATAAATGATCTGTGGTGACTAATTCACCTAATGCTGATAATCCTTCGGTGCGAACGTCTTCATCTGGGGAAGCAAGAGTTTTTAATAAAGCAGGTACAGCAACAGGATTAGCAAGTTCCCAAAGTGCAGATACGGCAATTTTTTGGACTGCGGTGCTTTCGTCTTCCAGTGCGATAATTAAAGCGTCAACTGCTGCGTCTTCTCCAAGATGCTGTAGAGATTTTACCGCAACTAGGCGATCACTCACATCAGGCGATCGCAACATTTCCAACCATTGATTTAACTCTGAATCTGTATCTGTAAACATTTTTTTGGTATAATCTACAAAAGTTTAGGTAAATTTAATTAATGGCAAAAAAGAAACGACCTAGAGAACATATAATAGCAGATTTGAGCGTAAATCATGTTGAACGATATGTATTTTTATGTGGTTATTCCGTAGAGAGAGTTGAGTATGATTATGGGTTTGATTTAATTCTTTTTACATATAACATAAATAGTGAAATTGAAAATGGTCAAATTTACTTACAATTAAAAGCTACAGATTCTCTCAGAACACTTGCAGATCAAGAAACTATTACTTTTAGCATAGCGCGTTCGGACTTGGAATTGTGGTTGTTTGAGCCTATGCCGTGTATTCTAATTGTATATGACGCTCAGTTGGATATAGCTTATTGGTTATACTTACAGGCATATTTTGAAAATTGGGCAGGTTTTGATCTATCTAAAGTTGGTGAAAGTGTTACCGTTCACTTGCCTAAAACAAATATACTAGATCAAGAGGCAATCAAAAAATTCGCTGAATACCGGAATTGTATTCTAAACCAATTACAGGGAGTAATTCGTCATCATGTTTAGAGATATTCAGTTTACTGACCTAGAACATTTGCTTTTCAAGATAGGTTTTACAAAAGTACCAACAACAGGTTCTCAGCAAGTATATCAATATCCATTGTCAGGAACTTTGGTAATTTTACCAGCTTACGAACCACAGGCGTATGTTCAACTTGTGCATTTGGTAACTGTACGTCGAGTATTGGTAGAAAATGGGTTGATCAATACGAATACTTTTGACAGTTTTTTAGAAAAAGTTGCCAGCTAAAGCATCAGCTATACAGCACTTACCGATGCAATGAGGTACACTTTATTTTCAGATATAAAGTGGAAGTCAAAAACCAAGAATATTTAGACTGTACCTCATAACAAAGGAATCTGCTGTAAATTACCGCAATAAGAAAGGAATTTGGACTGTAATGGCGTTTGTTGGACATTCCTTCTCGCAGGGTAGACAGAACCAACATTCATCATATTTCATATAGGCTTTTCCCGTTTCTGGATTTTTTGCTAACACATCCAGAGGACAAACTTCAATACAAGCAACACATTTTTCTAAACATTTAGATTCATCCACAATTACAGGAACATCAACTCTTTGTGTGATTAAAGCCATAATTTTGTAACTCCCTAATTTCATTAAAAATTAACCAAAAAATTCCCATTCTTCCCTAAAAGAGACTACCATTTTATTCAATGCTTCCATATCAATTAAAAACGCATCATGTCCGTGAGTTGATTTGAGCAACCCCAATTGAGCATGAGGGATTAAATCTACTAATTCTTGTTGTTCTACTGGAGGATAAAGAACATCAGAATCAATAGACACAACTAAAGTTGGTTGTTTGATACTTTGCAAAACTGATTGATAATCTTTTCTGTTCCAACTAACATCATGACTATCCATTGCCTGAGTTAATGTAATATAAGTATTAGCATCAAAACGTTCTATTAGTTTTTGACCTTGATATTGTAAATAACTGGCGATCGCAAACTGATTAGATTCATCTTGCTGTCTTCTAAAACGATTTGTAAAACTCTCCCAATAACGATAGGTAATCATTGCCATCATTCTTGCTACTGCTAGTCCTTGGTTCGGAGGTGCATCAATTGTATAGTTTCCCCCTTGCCAATTTGGATCTATATAAATTGCCTGTCTTTGTGCTTCACCCAAGCCAATAGACCATGCTGAATGTCTTCCAGGTGCAGCCATTGGTGCGATCGCTCTCACCTTTTCTGGATATAATAAAGCCCATTCTAAAACTTGCATTCCACCCAATGAACCGCCAATTACTAACTGTAGAGATTGAATATCTAAATATTCTAATAGTGCAGATTGGAGGTTAACCATATCCCTAATTGTAATTCCAGGAAAAGATCCACCATAAACCTTTCCTGTATTTGGGTTAATAGAAGTTGCTCCAGTTGTACCGTAACAACTTCCTAAAATGTTGCTGCACACGATAAAATCTTGGTCAGGATCAAAGACTTTTCCTGAACCAAACAAATCTCCCCACCAATCATCAGCATCAGCAGAACCAGTGAGCGCGTGACAAATTAAGACTCCATTATCGCGGTTTGCATTTAATTTTCCCCAGATACGATAAGCAACCTGAACACCAATTAATACTTCACCAGATTCTAATGAAAATGGTGCTGATAATTGGTAAAACTGGGTTTTTGATGAAATGAAGTCTAAGTATTTCATAAAATTAGCAATTAGCTATAGATCCCCAGATCCCCGACTTCTTAAAGAAGTCGGGGATCTTTTTCTTTTGGTATATTAGCCAGAAACCTTCTTAAATGCTTGCTCAAAATCCTCCTTAATATCGTCAATATGTTCAATTCCCACAGATACCCGTACTAAATCTGGTGTTACACCAGCCGAAAGTTGTTCACTATTACTTAGCTGTTGATGAGTTGTAGAAGCAGGATGAATTACCAAAGTTTTAGCATCACCGACATTTGCTAAATGACTGGCTAATTTCACATTACTAATAAAAGCTTTACCTGCTTCTAATCCCCCCTTAATACCAAAATTAAGAACGCCACCAAAGCCATGTCGAAGATATTTTTTAGCGCGTTCATGATAGGGATGATTGGGAAGTCCGGGATAATTAACCCATGCTACCTGCTCTTGTTGTTCTAACCATTTAGCTAATTCTAAAGCATTATTGACATGACGTTCTACACGCAGGGAAAGGGTTTCTAATCCTTGCAGTAATAGAAAAGCGTTAAATGGACTTAATGCTGCTCCTAAATCTCGTAATCCTTCCACTCTGGCACGAATAATAAAGGCAATATTACCAAATTGACTCCCTTTCCCAAATACTTCTTGAAAATTCAATCCATGATAACCGGGGGAAGGTTCGGTAAAGAGGGGAAATTTGCCGTTACCCCAATCAAATTTACCAGAATCTACTATTACGCCGCCAATAGATGTACCATGACCACCTATCCATTTAGTAGCAGATTCTACAACAATATCTGCACCATGTTCAATGGGTCGTGCTAGATATCCACCTGCACCGAAGGTATTATCTACAATTAAAGGAATGCCATTTTCGTGGGCAATGTGGGCTAAAGCAGCAAAGTCTGGGATATTGAATTGAGGATTACCAATGGTTTCAACATACAAGGCTTTGGTGTTTTCATCAATTGCCTGACGGAAATTTTCTGGATCATCTCCTTCCACAAATTTGACATTAATTCCCAATCGCGGAAGAGTAACTTTGAACTGGTTATAAGTTCCCCCATAGAGGAAACTGGTAGCAACAATATTATCTCCTGCTTGAGCGATCGTACTTATTGCCAAAAATTGTGCTGCTTGACCGCTTGCAGTAGCTAAAGCTGCTACGCCCCCTTCTAAAGCCGCAATCCGTTTTTCAAATACATCCGTTGTCGGATTCATAATCCGGGTATAAATGTTACCAAACTCCTGGAGAGCAAATAACCGCGCTCCATGTTCAGCATCATCAAAAACGTAGGAAGTAGTTTGATAAATTGGTACAGCACGGGCATTAGTACCAGGTGCAGGTTCTTGTCCAGCATGGACTTGTAGGGTTTCAAAACGATAATTTTCTGACATAGTTAGTATTTAAATAGGTTGACTATCAAAACATGAAATTCGAACTTACGCAAAACCTTTCAAACTCTTATTTCTCTGTGTCCTCTGCGCCTCTGCGGTTCGTTTATCCGTAATTTGTGCGTAAGTTCTAGAAATCTTGAAACTCACACTCCATACTGTTTAAACCATTTCTGGAGACGTTGCCAACCATCCTGGGCTTCTTTTTCGCGGTAGGAAGGGCGATAATCGGCAAAAAAGGCGTGAGGTGCATCAGGATAAACAATTATCTCCGATTTACTGCTGCTAGATTTAAGTTTTTCTCGTATTTGTTCTACTGTTTCCACAGGAATACCTGTATCTTGACCTCCATAGAGTCCCAGCACGGGGACTTTTAACTCAAAAGCAATATCAATGGGATGTTTGGGTTGTAGCTCGGTAGCATTGCCTACCAATCTCCCGTACCAAGCTACACCTGCTTTTACATTGGGATTATGTGCTGCATATAGCCAGGTAATTCGACCACCCCAGCAAAAACCCGTAATTGCTAATTTATCAGCGTTACCTTTTGCTGATTTTACTGCCCAAGCGACAGTAGCATCTAAATCTGATAAAACTTGAGAGTCGGGAACTTTGGCAACAATTTGGCGAATTTCGTCAATATTGCTTAATTTTGAGACATCATCTTGGCGAATGAATAGTTCTGGTGCGATCGCTAAATAGCCTAATTTAGCAAAGCGTCGCACAACATCCTGTATATGTTCATGTACCCCAAATATTTCTTGAATTACTAAGACAATAGGAAAATTTTCACCCTTTTCTGGTTGCGCTCTATATGCTGGAATTTCCCCATCTTTGACGGGAATTTTCACCACTCCCGCAATTAATCCTTTAGTATCTGTGGTAATCACTTTAGCGGAAACAGGTTGTACTGCTAAAGCAAAACCAGTTGTTAAAGCAGCAGTAGCGATAAATTCACGGCGTGTTATTTCTTGAATCATCTTTAAATTACCTTAAAAGAAACCTAACATTATCAATCTTTTTGTTGAGTGGTGCTGTTGCTTAACCCAACCTACTTTTTCTTGACTTAACCGTATTAAGTAGTGAGACAGAATTAATTACACAATGTCATTGCGTAAGCTTTGCGTGGCGTTAGCCATATGGAACGAAGTGAAATGAAGCAATTCCAAGGGTTGTGATTGCTTCCCTTCCCTCGCAATGACTGTAAATATTTTTGTCCAATTACTTAACTTAATCATTCCATTTATCTAACAGCAACGTTATAAACTTCTTGCTGTAAATCAACCTCCACAACATAAGGCTCAACTGGACGCTTAAATAAGATCATTTCTTCTGCTTCATCTTTTTTCAAATTCACATGACAAAACCACTCTTCATTATTCTTATTTGGATAATCCAACCGATAATGATATAAACCCCAACGACTTTCCCGACGATATAAAGATGCTCGTGCTGCCATTTCTGCACAATCACGAATAAAATGTACTTCCATACATCGCATTAGTTCATGAGGATCACGCGCTCCCATTTGGGCTAATACTTCATGATACTGCACAAAATTATTTAGTCCAATTTTCATTTTATTACCGGATTTTGGCGGTTGTAAATAATCATTTACCAGTCGGCGTAATTTATATTCAACTTGGGTATGGGGAATCCCGTTAGGTTGATTTAATGGTGCGTAAATTCTTGCTTTTTCAGCCTCTAAAAAATCAGTATCAACTTCTATATGTTCTAAATTTTCAATATAATCTATCGCATTTTCTCCTGCTAACCGACCAAAGACAAATGCACCAATCATATAATTATGAGGAACACTGGCCATATCTCCGGCTGCATAGAGTCCAGGTACTGTAGTTTCTGCTTTTTCATTCACCCACACACCAGACGCACTATGTCCACTACATAATCCTATTTCTGAGATGTTCATTTCTACCCCATGAGTGCGGTAATTTTCACCTCTACCCTCATGAAAACGTTCTCTACTCGGTCGTTCATTTGCCCATAGAACAGACTCAATTTCGGAAATTGTATCTTCATCCAAATGAGTCATTTTCATTTGAATTGGTCCTTTACCAGAGTTTAATTCTTTCCAGATTTCTAACATCATTTGTCCACTCCAATAATCGCAATTAATGAAGCGGTTTCCTTCGGCATTGGCGGTATATGCTCCATAGGGTCCAGCAACATAGGCACAGGCTGGCCCGTTATAATCTTTAATTAATGGGTTGATTTGGAAGCATTCAATGTTGCTTAATTCTGCTCCTGCATGATAAGCCATTGAATAACCATCTCCGGCATTTGTGGGGTTTTCATAAGTTCCATAAAGATAACCAGATGCAGGTAAACCCAAACGTCCACAAGCACCTGTAGAAAGGATGACGGCTTTGGCTTGAATAACTACAAAATCACCACCGCGTACATCAAATCCAACTGCACCAATAGCTTTACCATCTTTTACTAGTATTCTAGTTGCCATGACGCGGTTTGTGACTTTCACTTTATGACGTTTTACTTGGCGGGTAAGAATGGTTTTTAAGTCTTTACCTTCTGGCATGGGTAAGACATATTTGCCTACCCGATGCACTTGTTTAACATCATAATTCCCTTGGGGATCTTTTTGGAATTTAACGCCCCAACTTTCTAATTCTTGAATGGTTTCAAAACCTAATTTACCTGTTTGATAAACGGCTTTTTGGTGCAGAATACCATCATTAGAAATTGTGATTTCGCGGACGTATTGTTCTGGGGTAGAATTGCCAGGAATGACGGCTGTATTAACTCCATCCATTCCCATGGCGATCGCACCACTACGGCGTATATTTGCTTTCTCTAAAATTAATACCTCAGCATCAGGATTTGCCTGTTTAGCTTTAATCCCTGCCATTGTCCCCGCAGTCCCACCTCCAATTACTAAAACATCGGTTTTTAGCCACTGTGTATTGATGTTTGTCACCATATATCTTTTAAAGTTTAAAATGTGTTTTTTCTCACGCAGAGGCGCAGAGACGGAGAGAGACTAAAGGCAGATTTAAAAAGATAATTGATAATTAGTAATTTCTACATTACCAATTACCAATCACCAAACTATTTCTTACCTTGCCAAACTATTTCTTTAACCTTGATTTCTTTAGGAATCAAGTTTATTTTATAGAAAGTATCAGCAATTTCTTGTTGTTTGGCAATTACATCATTGGTTAATGGCAGAACGCCATACTTGCGTCTTTTTTCTGCTACCTCTAATACAGCCGCATCTATACCCAATACAGGAGAAAGTAACTTTGCCACATCTTTAGGATTACCCTTTGCCCAATCACTGACTTTACTTACTCCAGCCAAAACTGTTTTTAAACCCGCTGGATTTTTCTCTGCAAAGGATTTAGCAGCCAAATAATAACCTCGATTGGGAGCTAGTCCAGTGGCATCTGTAAGAGTACGTGCGCCTGTGGCTTTTTGAGCAGCAGCTAAATAAGGGTCCCAAACTGCCCAAGCATCAACATTTTTCCCTTCAAAAGCAGCACGGCCATCAGCAGGTGCGAGGAAAGTTGGCTTAATATCAGTATATTTTAATCCGGCTTTTTGCAGTGCTTTGACTACCAAATAATTAACATTTGCTCCTTTCGCAAAAGCCACTTTTTTACCTTTGAGATCAGCTACATTTTTAATTGGTGAGTCCTTATGTACAAGAATTGCTTCTGCTTTAGGTCCATAAGGGTCATAGGCAACATAAACTAGAGGAACTCCAGCCGCTTGAGCAAATATAGGTGGTGCTTCTCCTGTGTAGCCAAAATCAATACTACCAGCGTTTAGAGCTTCTAACATTGGTGGTCCGGCGGGAAATTCAGTCCAAGTAACAGAAGCACCAGAGGCTTTTAAGGTTTTTTCTAATTCTCCTTTTGCTTTGAGTGCATAGAGGATAGTTGCTGCTTTTTGATAACCAATACGGATTACTGTCTTGCTATTGTTATTTTGAGCGATTGTATTTGCATTAGCTTTCTGAATTGTCCCAACATTGGGAGAAAAAACAGAACCAGCTAATGTTGAACCTAATCCAACTGTAAATAGTAAAGAAAAAGTGCGAATGTTCGATTTTTTAAGAAACATAATCCCAACTTCAACTAATCGGAGTAAAGAGAATCTAGAAACAGATGGCGATCGGAAATCACGGCTACACAGACAAAACTCACCTGAGTGGGTTCAAAGAGTCCGAGTAGGCGGAATGTGGGTTTTATAGCCCCAGAGTTCTAGTCTGAGGGCTATCTTTAGGTGAATTTATGATAAAACTACAGTATATCAATCAAGTTACCGTATTTTATTCTTAAATAATCACATAAAAGTGATTTGAATGCAAGAGGTCTATGGAAAAATATTAACCGTGCGTGTAGTATTATACCCTTATGTACCGTAAAATGCCAGAAAAATTAGATTTGAACAAAAGTGTTGTGGGCGAGGAAGTACAAATAAATCCTGCCAATCTTCAACAAGAAGAAGTTATCCAACTCCTGAAACAAGTAATTGAACCCACCCTAAAAAACGACATCATTAGTTTGGGAATGGTGCGAAATCTGCGGATAGTTGATCAATATATTTATTTGCGCTTGTATATAGGTTCTCGTCAGCAGCACTTAGAAGCAGAGATTAAAGCAGTATTATCACCACTAGCTTGGTGTAAAAAAAACCTACATTCAAGTTTGTACAATTCCAGGGGTAAAAACGACATTAGCCATATCTAGCGGTAAAGGGGGTGTAGGTAAATCCACAACCGCAGTTAATTTAGCCGCAGCGTTGAAATTAACGGGAGCAAAAGTGGGTTTATTAGATGCTGATGTTTATGGTCCCAACGTTCCTCAGATGCTTGGATTAGGACAATCTGAAGTTACGGTTATTGATACTGCTAATGGGCAGAAATTTTTACCATTAGAAGCTCATGGTATCAAAGTCATGTCTGTAGGATTGTTAGCAGAACCGGATCATCCTTTAGCCTGGCGTGGACCTGTATTACATAAAATCATTACTCAATTTATACATGATGTTGAATGGGGAGAATTGGACTATCTGTTAATAGATTTGCCTCCCGGTACTGGTGATGCTCAAATTACGATTGTGCAAGAAAGCCCGATTTGTGGGGTGATATTGGTAACAACACCTCAACAGGTCGCTGTTGCTGATGTGCGTCGCAGTATCTATATGTTTCGCCAAGTGGGTGTTCCTGTTCTCGGTATTATCGAGAATATGAGCTATTTTATCGGCGTAAATGGGGAAGAAACTGCGATTTTTGGGAGTGGTGGCGGTGAAAAATTGTCAAATGAACTCCAAGCACCACTTTTAGGCAAAATTCCCCTCGATCCTCGTATCTGTAATGGTGGTGATACTGGGCAACCTCTTACCCTTGTTGACTCTAGCACAATTACAAGTCAAGTATTTATACACATTGCTACGGCATTAGAGGCTACTTTTCTTGCTTTTTCTAGTTATTTATGAGATGCTTAGTTTTAATCCACAGTATCTTGATGTAGATACCGTATTTTAAGTTAATCAATGGGTGTTCACTATGGCAGGTAAATTAGAAGGGAAAGTGGCTATTATTACCGGGGCTTCTTCAGGAATTGGGGAAGCTACGGCTATTTCATTAGCAGCAGAAGGAGCAAAAGTAGTAATTGCAGCTAGAAGGGGAGAGCGTTTAGAAGCGGTAGCAAAACATATTACTGACAATGGTGGAAAAGCCTTATCCGTTATTGCAGATATTACCGATGAAGTTCAAGTTAAAAAGTTGGTACAAACAGCTAATGCGGAATTTGGGCGTGTAGATATTTTAGTAAACAATGCAGGTATATCATTTCCCGGCAGGATTGAAAATGCAGATCCGTCAAACTGGCGGAAAATGATTGATATTAATGTTTTAGCGTTAATGTACACAACGCACACCGTATTACCTATTTTCAAAGCGCAAAAATCAGGACATATTGTTAATATTTCATCCGTTGCCGGACGCATTGCCCGTGCAGGAATGGCAGCTTACAATGTCACTAAATGGGGTGTAAATGCCTTTTCGGAAGCATTAAGACAGGAAGTATATCAAGATAATATCCGCGTTACTATCATCGAGCCTGGTTTAGTAGAAACAGAAATTGATCAGCATATTACCGATGTAGTAGCAAAGCAGGAAATTGCAGCCAGACGGAAAGCAATTACACCATTACAAAGTGAAGATATCGCAGCAGCAATACTTTATGCTGTTAGCCAACCACAGCACGTAAATGTGAATGAAATCTTGATTCGTCCAACTCAGCAAGATCGGTAATGACTATACCTGAAAATAGGTAATATTAATGTTAGAAGAAAATAGCACATCATTAAAAAAAAGCAACAAAATATTTGCTTTTTTGAAAATCTCACCTGCAATTAAATCACCCAATTTATTTGGTTTTCTCATTGGGGAAAGCGTGTCTTTTTTCGGCTCTTGGATGACACAAATTGCCCTAGTATGGATGGTTTATCAATTAACAAATTCAGCTATGTTAGTTGGTGTTGCAGGCTTCACTAATCAAGCAATGGGCTTGGTTATTACACCATTGGTAGGAGTATTACTAGATAGATGGAATTTAAAATATGTTTTGTTAATCACTCAGATAGTATCTATTATTTTATCTTCATTACTAACTTTTTTAACTGTTAGTAATCAGATAAATTTTACAGATATTATTATCATTGGTATTCTTCAGGGCATAGTCAAAGCTTTTGATTTACCAGCACGTCAAGTAACTATCCCCAGATTGCTAGAAAACAGAAGTGATACTTATAGTGCAATGGCTGTGCATTCATTTTTAATTAATACAGCTAAATTTGTTAGTCCTATGATTGGGGGTTTGATAATTGCTAGAAATGGAGTAGGTTTATGTTTCTTAGTAGATGCTATTAGCTATTTGCCTTTTATATTAGCTATCTTAATCATGCGGATAAAACCAAATATCAATAATTTATCTACATCAAAATCTCCAAAAATTTGGCATAACTTAAAAGAAGGATTTATTTTTGTCTATAATTTTGTGCCTATTAAATCTATTTTAATATTGCAAATTATAGTTTGCTTTATGGCAATGACTTATGTAAATCTCATGCCAATATTTGCCAAAGAAGTCTTAAAAGGCAATGCAGAAACGATGGGCTTTTTGATGACTTCTACAGCTTTTGGTTCTATCTTTTCTGGGATTTATCTCATGCAGCGTAAACAAGTCATAGGACTAGAGAAGGTTATGGTAATTTCTACTCTAGTGCTGGGAGTATCATTAATATTATTTTCTCGTTCAACACAGCTAGAAATTTGTTTAGTATTAATCTTTATTGTGGGATTAACTAACACACTAACTCTAGCTTCAATTAGTAATTTTCTGCAAGTAATTTTAGTGGAAGAAGATAAAAGAGGACGAGTAACCAGTATATTTATGACAACTTTTTTGGGAATATTGCCTTTTGGTAATTTATTTTTTGGAGGATTAGCAAATCATATTGGCGTTGCTAATTCCTTATCATTTGGTGGTGTTTGTTGTATTTTGGGAACTTATTTTTTTGCTAGACAAATATCAAATATTAGAAAAGTGGTAAACCCCATATATCAAGAAATGGGATTACTGTCTTAATGAGGCTATAGCACTTGTTTATAAGCAGATTTCCGACTTCTGACTAAACAAAAGAATTTGGGTATTTTATCACTTTACCTAAATTTTTACCTTTCTTAGTGAGTATTCAGCCATTAGCTGAAATGCTAAAAATAAATCTCGATAAACAAGAAATGTATTAGGGACTTCCAAGAAATAAAATCCCCAAAAATTTCTTGTGGTGCGGGCATACTATGGCTAACGCCACGCTACGCTATCGACAAGCTCAGTACAAGTCTTGCCCGCTAATCATCCTCTAAATGTATAATAGTTTTAAGTTCTAGAATTTTATTCAACTTCAAATAAGCCTCAGAAATTTCCGCCATGAAAATACCATTTTTACCAAAACGCCGTACATTTTTCAACAGATTTGTTCAATATTCATTACTGGGATTGTTTGCTCTATCTACACCCATAACAGGTATTTTATTTGATATAACCTAAAGCCATAGCACCATAACCAATTAAACTACTACCTAAAACTAGCCAAGCGGCATTGATGCGGTAGCGAGTAATCAAAACTGTGGAGATGAGTGCGATCGCTATCCCCAGAATATCTACATAGGGTGGTTTTGCTATTTTTAAAGTAGCTATTCCCAGTTGCAAGGCAGCTACTACCATCAGTGCTACAGCACTGGCATTCACAGCATCTAAAAATGATCTTGTCCAAGCAGAACTGCGTAAACGGGGAATAATCGGATTTAAGGCAGCAACGAAGAGAAAAGATGGTAGGAAAATACCAATGGTAGCTACTATGGCACCAGGTACACCAGCTAAGACATAGCCGATAAAGGTGGCAGTAGACAGCACTGGACCAGGGGTAAATTGACCAATAGCGATCGCATCTATGCTGATCCCATTGTCAAGGTGGCAATTAAACCACGTTTACCACAATCAGTGGTGGTACATCGAGAAACATATCAACTTGCCCAACAAGAGCAAGGCATATCAGAATATAACCAAATCATGGCAAATTTTTACAATTCACAACACATGAATATTCCTGGTGATTGGTCGGAACATTCTAGTAAAAGGGTAGCATCGGCTGAATCATTATCTGGTCGGCATAGATTAAAAGAAATTCTGAATAATTTGGGGTTTAAATTACAATAATTAACTTTTGTAACAAGAATATAAATCACAAGAATTTGTTAACAAATAGTCAAAAATAAATTTTTCCTATTGTTTGATGTCAGCAATTAATATATTAATTGCCAAATCTTTTATGAAATAAATCCTCATAAACAAGTGGGGATTTTTTTATGGGTATTTTTCATAAATTTCTTCTCAAATAGACTTGCAATTTTTATCTAGTTATGCCACACTAAATTAAAGCTACTGTATTCCGACCAATTTACAGTAGATTATACCTGGGAAAAACAGATTGGCACAACAAGCAGACTGGTAGGTCATGCCAGATGCTTGTTTACTAAAACCTTCTGTCCAGAAATATTCAGGTAAATAAAAGCGAATAGTTTCTGTCAATCTTAAAATTTCCTCAAGCCGGAAAATAAATATATAAATTTTCTCAGAATTTCGGCTCAGAAAAATCCTACACAAGTATTGTCTATTTTTGTTTGACAGATTTACTCCAAATAACCAATCAAACATCCACAACTAAGAGGTTTTGATCATGACTAATCAAGTAAAAGGAATGCAATTAAATCTTGAAGGACTGAGAAAGTCCTTTGGAAATAAAACTGTTTTAGAAGGAATTGATTTAGAAATTCAACCAGGGGAATTTGTGGCTATTGTTGGTCGCAGTGGCTGCGGTAAAAGTACAATGTTGCGTCTAGTTGCTGGGTTAGATGCTCCCAGTGGCGGTGATGTTTTGTTAAATGGCAAATATTCTGATAAACCCATTAATCCCGCTATCCGCATGATGTTTCAAGACGCTCGTTTGTTACCTTGGCAACGAGTATTGGCAAATGTAGAGTTAGGTTTAATAGGTACTAATTCCAAAGTTTATGCCAAGCAAACGGCTTTACAAGTGCTGCGTGAAGTAGGATTAGAAGACCGCGCTCATGAATGGCCTTCCGTCCTTTCCGGTGGACAAAGACAACGGGTAGCTTTAGCCAGAGCCTTGGCCAGTAAACCTTCTTTATTACTACTAGATGAACCATTGGGAGCGTTGGATGCTTTAACTAGAATTGAAATGCAGCAATTATTAGAACGTTTGTGGCAAGAACAAGGATTTACATCACTATTAATTACCCATGATGTGGAAGAAGCTGTGGTATTAGCAGACAGAGTAATTTTGATTGAAAATGGTCAAATTAGTCTGAATGTAAAAATTGATCTGCCCCGTCCACGGGCTAGAGGAGATGCAAAGTTTGCGAAGCTCGTAGAGAGAATTTTAGATAGAGTTATGGGTAAACAAGAATCACTAGAAACTGGATCTTCATCATCGTCTTCTTCTTATTTATTGAGTTCTGTATCTGCCTAAATGTCATTACTAGAAACTGTTTGGAGCAAAAATTATGACTATCGCCATAGAAAGTCTGCAAAAAGTCAAATTTGCACAGATAGGCGTTTCAGTAGTCATCCCACGGTGTTATCTAGGCTATCCTCTGATCAACACCTAAGTTCATACCCAGAAATTTCCCAATGCCTTCTCAGATTATTTAGAGTTAGTAGGTGATATTGGTGAAAAGTGAGAACGCCAATTTTTCTCAACTTCTCTTTTCTAATCTTAGGGTTTAAACAATCTTGGTATTTGACTTATAACTGATATTCTCTACATAGCTTACCAAGCATTACTGTCAGTTATTTTTAGGTTTTCTCATGCCTTGTTGAGGTAGATTATTTTTTCTACCTCACTTTCTTAAATATTTAACAAAGCTAAAAAACGTTCACAAAAAAGGGGTATTTAATCATGCTGAATTGGGAAAATAAATTTCAATCCTGGAAAAATAAACGGATTACTCGTCGTTCTGCTTTATCCGCTTTTAGCTCTAGTTTAGTCCTATCTGCTGCGTTATTCACTTGGAATACACCCCAAAATAGCGCTCAACAGCAAGCAATTTCATCTACTGGCAGTACAACTAACACAAATAGTAAACTAATTGCCAGTAATGATAAAAAAGTAGTCCGAATAGTTCGTTCTAAACAGCTTACAGCCTTAGCAGTTTTAGAAAAAAAAGGCACTTTAGAAAAACGATTAGGAGCTTTAGGCTATAAAGTTGAATGGCCTGAATTTGCTGCTGGACCACAACAGTTAGAAGCTTTAAATGCAAATGGACTTGATATTGCGTCTACAGCCGAATCACCTCCAGTTTTCTCTCAAGCAGCCGGAGTTCCTCTCGTATATTTAGCAGCTAACTCCTCTGATGGTAGAGCAATTTCACTTCTAGTTCCCCCCAATTCACCTGTTAAAAGGTTTAAGGATTTGAAAGGCAAAAAAGTTGCTTTCCAAAAAGCATCTATTGGACATTACCTCACAGTTAGAGCAGCGGAAAAAGAAGGTTTAAAACTTACTGACGTAACTTCAGTTTTTTTAGCGCCTCCAGATGCTAACGCCGCCTTTAGCCAAGGTAAAGTAGATGCTTGGTTTATTTGGGAGCCATTTGTCACCAGAAATGTCCAAAACAAAGTGGGTCGGGTCTTATTAGATGGTGGTAAAGGTTTAAGAGATACTAATAACTTTTATACCACCACTCGTAAATACTACCAAGAAAATCCTCAAGTAATTAAAATCTTTTTTGAAGAATTACAAAAAGCACAAAATTGGTCTAAAAATAACCGTAAAGAAATTGCTCAGTTACTAGCTGCTACAACTCAGCTTGATGCCCCAACTTTAGAGAAAATGCACGACAAATATGATTTTGCATTAGTACCAATTAATGCAAAAGTGATCAAAAAACAACAAGAAGTTGCAGATAAGTGGTATAGCTTGGGGCTTATACCTAAAAAAGTAAATGTTAGAGATGGGTTTTTAACACCCCAACAATATGCTGCATTTACTCCCAAGGAAGTGCTTGCGAAGAAATAGCAATTTGTAGTAGTTTTATTCTTTCTTTTTTATGTTAACAACAATGGGAAAGAATAAAACTTAATTTGATTTTTGACACAATTATATAACTTGAATGAATTTGATTTTTAACTATGCCCACACTTACTTTAACTAATTTCCAAATTACTCCTCTTGATGCTCCATTAGGAGCAGTTATTACTGGACTAGATGCTAGTGAAAAAGTTCTACCTGAAGTTATTTTACAATTAAAACAAGCACTTAGAGATTATCATATTCTCATTTTCAAAAATCAACATCTTAATGATGAGGAATTTTTGAAATTTAGCTTTAATTTTGGTTCATTATTTGTCCCACCAGATAATGTTCCAGTTCTCGCTTCTCAGCCAGGAGTAACACCAGTTATAATTCCCGTTTCTAATGTTGATGGTGGTTACACAGGTACAGGTGAATTAGCGTTTCATTCTGATCATAAATGGACACCCTATCCTTCTAGTGGTTCTCTACTTTATGCTTTAGAAGTACCATCTGAAGGTGGAGATACTTCTTGGTTAAATCTCAATTTGGCTTATGAAACTTTGGATGAATCAACCAAACAACGAATTGCAGATTTGCGGTTGATTACCTATAATCCATTTTTAAATAAGCCAGGAGAACCTCGCCAAAAATATCGTGAGAATAAGAATATTCCTCTCATTAGTCCTGTCTTTCCCCACCCATTGGTGAGAACACATCCAGAAAGTGGTAAGAAGATTTTGTATTTAGATTATACCACAGAAGTTGAAGTTGTCGGTTTAGAACCCCAAGAAGGAAAAGAATTAATTGAACAGTTGAGAAATCATCTGCATCAATCTAAATTTTATTATCAACATAAATGGTCTGTAGGCGATATTGTCTACTGGGATAATCAATCGACATTACATTATCGCCAAGCTTTTGATCCTAATCAACGTCGGGTTATGAAACGGATTAGTTTAGCGGGTAGTCGCCCATTTTAGGTTTTGTAGTCAAACAGTAATAAAACAATTTGAATTGAAATTAAGTGAGGAGACATAATTATGAACTTTAAGTTACCACGACGCACAGTTTTACAGAAATTCTTTCAATACTCAGCATTAGCCTTAGCTCTTGTTTCTGCTCCTATTGCGACTAGTATAGTACAAGCTCAAAATGCTACTAACAAAACAGGTATCAAGACAAAAGTAGTCCGACTTGCTTATCAAACATCTGGTGATATTGTGAAAATCAAAGGAGTGGTAGATAAGCGTCTTGAGCCTTTAGGTATCAAGGTAGAATGGTCTCCATTTCCCGCTGGTCCACAATTAATGGAAGCGATGAATGCTAACAGAGTTGATATTGGTTCTGTGGGAGAAACACCACCCATTTTTGCTCAAGCTGCTGGCGCTCAATTAGCTTATATTGCTGGACGTAAACCTAGTAAAGGTGAAGGTAGTGCTATTGTTGTTCAGCCAGATTCTCCTATTAAGACAGTTAAGGATCTTAAAGGTAAAAAAGTTGTTTTTCAAAAAGGATCAGCATCACATTATTTACTACTTAGAGCATTAGGTGAAGTAGGTTTAAAATATAGCGATATCCAAGCAGTTAGTTTAACTCCAGCAGAAGCCCGTGATGCTTTTATTCAAAAGAAAATTGATGCTTGGGTTGCTTGGGACCCATTTGTTGCATTCGTCCAAAAAAATGCTAATGCTCGTGTTTTAAGAAATGCTTCCAGAATTGCCACTCAAGGCGGATTTTATATGGCTAGACGGAGTTTTGCTGTGGAAAATCCAGAAGTTGTGCGGATAGTTTTAGAAGAGGTAGATAAATTAGGAGAATGGGCTGAATCTAATCCTGATGAAGTTGTAAAAATTCTTGCACCTGAACTAAAACTTGATCCTGCACTTTTAGCTGTGGTAGTTCGTAGACGTACATTCCGTTTACGTCCAATCAACTCATCTCTTGTTGCTGAACAACAACGCATTGCCGATTTGTTTTATAAAGAAGGAGTTATTCCTAAACAAATTGCCATTAAAGAATCAGTTTTAAGTTCTCAACAATATGTGGCTATTACACCCCAAAGAATTAGTAAGAAATAACCTGTAGTTATTCTGATTCTTAGCATGGCGGCTAAACACCGCCATAATTATTTTCCTCATCACTTAATAAATTATTATGAAAGTTTCCTCTCCTCCTACTGATTTTTCCTCAAAGTATGGAACTAAAAAAAATAAGTTCCAGTTTAAGTTTATCAAAAATCGTTATTTCCAATCATTTATCCCTTGGCTTGTGCCAATTACAATAATTGTAGTGTGGCAGTTTTTGTCTTCTATTGGTGTTATTCCTACAAGAATATTACCTGCACCTTTAGCAGTTGTTACGGCTGCTATTAAATTAACTCAAAGCGGTGAACTTCCGAGAAATATTGGTATTAGCTCTCTAAGAGCAGTATCTGGATTTTTACTTGGAGGAAGTATTGGCTTTAGTTTAGGTTTACTTAATGGTATTTCTCCTATTGCAGAAAAGTTACTAGATACATCCATGCAAATGCTGCGGAATATTCCCAACTTAGCATTAATTCCATTGGTAATTTTATGGTTTGGAATTGGTGATGAGGCAAGATTATTCCTGGTATCTTTGGGTGTCATGTTTCCCATTTATTTAAACACTTTTCATGGGATTCGTAGTGTTGATCACGGATTGATTGAAATGGGTAAAATTTACGGTTTAAATACTTGGGGTTTATTCTGGCGAATTATTCTCCCAGGGGCAATGTCTTCAATTTTAGTTGGTGTGCGGTTCTCTTTAGGGATTATGTGGTTAACACTCATTGTAGCAGAAACTATTGCTGCTGATTCTGGTATTGGTTATATGGCTACTAATGCTAGAGAATTTATGCAAACTGATGTTGTAGTTTTAAGTATTGTAATCTATGCGTTGTTCGGTAAACTGGCTGATATAATTGCTAAAGCTTTGGAAAACTACTGGTTGCAATGGAATCCCAGTTATTTAAAGGGCTAGGGACTTCCAAGAAATAAATTATCCCAATAAACGAACCACAGAGGCACAGAGAACACAGAGAGAGAATTTTTGCGTCAGTTTTGGGACATTTTTTTATTTGGAAGTCCCTTAATCTACTAATACCCGATAGGATTAAAGTTGATTTTGGTAAAAGTATTGTTTTCTTAGTCCATTTATGTAATACTCTTAGTCATTACCCAAATAATACGGTTTACCGATAGAGTTAGCGTAGTTATTGATTGAGTTTTTGATTACAAAGTTTTACACTTAAATATCATGCAAGTTCTTTGGTTTATTCCCACACATGGCGATGGACGCTATCTAGGAACTGCTACAGGTGGTCGTTCAGTGAATTTTGATTATTGGCGACAAATTGCCCAAGCAGTTGATCAATTAGGGTTTACAGGGGCTTTATTACCTACCGGTCGTTCTTGTGAAGATGCCTGGATTTTGGCTTCAACTTTGGTAACGCACACTAAAAAAATGCGGTTTTTAGTAGCAATCCGTCCGGGGTTGATGTCACCAGGAGTAGCGGCGAGAATGGCAGCAACTTTTGATAGAATTTCTGGCGGACGATTATTAATTAATGTCGTGACTGGTGGTGATCCTGTTGAATTAGCTGGTGATGGTTTGCATCTTAGTCATGACGATCGCTATCAACTAACTGATGAATTTTTAACAGTTTGGCGAGAAATTGCTGGAGGTGAAATTTCTAATTTTGAAGGTGATTATCTCAATATTAAAGAGGGGAAAATTCTATTCCCTAATATCCAGAAACCTCATCCTCCTTTGTGGTTTGGTGGTTCTTCTCCGATTGCTCAAGTAATTGCTGCCAAGCACGTTGATGTTTATTTAACTTGGGGTGAACCACCTCAACAAGTAGCAGAAAAAATTGCTTCTGTAAAACGTTTGGCCGCAGCACAAGGCCGAACATTAAGCTTTGGTATTCGTCTTCATGTCATTGTCAGAGAAACTGAAAGTCAAGCTTGGGATGCTGCTAATGATTTGATTCGTTATGTAGATGATGAGGCTATTAAAAAATCCCAACAAGCCTATTCTCGCATGGATTCAGTTGGACAACAGCGGATGAAGGAATTACATAATGGTAGTCGGGAAGCATTAGAAATTAGCCCTAATTTATGGGCAGGAATCGGTTTGGTTCGGGGTGGTGCGGGAACTGCATTAGTAGGTGATCCTGATACTGTTGCTAGAAGAATGCAGGAATATGCAGACGTAGGAATTGATACTTTTATCTTTTCTGGTTATCCCCATTTAGAGGAAGCTTATCGGGTAGCAGAATTGCTTTTTCCTCGTTTACCTTTGGATAATTTACCAACAATAGAACCACAATTATTAAGTCCTTTTGGTGAAATTGTTGCTAACCGGGAATTTCCTCAACAGCTTCAAGAACAACTTAGAGAAACAACAGTAGCAACTGTAGATTAGTTAAAAATTAATTAAATCAAGAGGTTTTTGTCAGATGGCTTATATTTTAGCGATCGCGGGTAGTCCTTCTCATCCTTCTAGAACCTACGGAATTTTGGAATATGCAACTCAAATTCTTTCTGAACAAGGCTTAGAAACAAATATTATTTCTGTACGGGATTTACCTGCTGAAGATTTAGTTTATGGACGTTATAACAGTCCAGCTTTAGAAAAACCAAAAGCATTATTAGAACAAGCAAGTGGTGTAATTATTGCCACCCCAATTTATAAGGCTGCCTACACAGGTTTACTCAAATCTTTTTTAGATTTATTACCTCAAAAAGCTTTGAATGGTAAGGTTTTATTACCTTTAGCTACTGGTGGTACAATCGCTCATTTATTATCAATAGAATATGCTTTAAAACCAGTTTTAGGTGAATTAGGTGCAAGGCATATTTTAAGTACAGTTTACGCAGTAGATAAGCAAATTCAAATTCAAGCTGATGGTAGTTTGCAATTGGATGAAGAAATTGATCAACGTCTCAAAGAAGTTTTAACCGAATTTATCCAAGCTGTTAATAAATCCCAACCTGATGCCAAGGAATTAGCATATAGTAACTAAAGGTATTTATGAATCAATACTCTGATTTGCTATCGGAACTATCTGATTTTCTTTATCCTCGTAGTCCTTATTATGGAGATTTGAATTCAGAACGTTTAGAATTTAATGCCCAACTTCAAGATTTTTCACAACGAGTGAACTATATTTCTGGTCTACAAACTGGTGGTAAACTTTCCTCAGAAGAGGCTTATAAACAAATACGTATTCTCTGGAAACAGTTAAAAATGTCCAAGAAAAAAATATTAAGTTGCTAAAAAAAGGAGATCCCCGACTTCTATCATTGGTTAATAATTTAATTGACATCATCAAATAAGAAGTCGGGGATCTTACCCCAACTAATAAACCCAAAAAAATTACCATCGTTTGCATATTTCATCATCAAAATTGTCGTAGAATTGCAAGCGAGCAGTTCCCACAACTAAATTATTTACATTTTCTCCAGGGGAAATAACCTGGACTCAAAATTGATAAATACCTTTGTTGGTGGGATTATAAAATGGTTTTAAACCGATGGTAATTGTTTAATTAGCGGTAACTAGTTGGTTGAAAATAGCAATAATAGTTTGCGGTTGATGTGGATTTTTGGCTAGGGTAATACCTAGCCTTTTT
>NZ_VILC01000060.1:0-41458 GCF_009712065.1 Aphanizomenon sp. UHCC 0183
TTATGGGGAGCGTTTTTTTTGTTCATTTTTCACATTCGCGTTTAGTCACATAATGCCGATAGCGAAACATGGCTTCTAGCTGTGCTTGCACTAACCAACCACTCATAAATTCTATGCCATCACCACCGGGCATAGCATAAGTAATATTATCGGTTAATTTAGTTTTGCCGTTTTCTTCTGTAAATTCATGACGATGTACCCAGGACTCAAAAGGTCCAGATATCTGTTCATCGGTAAATAGGCGATATTTTTCATAGTCTGTGTGCCGTGCTAACCAAGTTAAAGGTAAAATACCCAGAAAAAGCCGAAATTCTGTAATTGCCCCGGCTTCTAGCCCACCTTCACGTCTAACGATTTGTACAGGTTGCCAAGGTGGAGTGAGTATTTGGACTATATCTGGTCTTTCGTGGAATTTCCAAACTACTTCAACTGGTGCGTTAATGATTGAGGAATGTTTAAAGTGCAACATGAACAAAAAACCTAAAATTGAGCCTTTAGATTCATTATTGACAATTTTATGAGGAAATAGGCTGAAAACCTCGGAATTGTCATCTAAAAATAGTTAAATTTAGTATAACGAGAGAATGCACTAAAAAGCTGATGCGGCGATAGGGAAGTGCTGCTGCAAGCAGTTCGCTAATTGAGGTATAAAAAAATATTTTATCAAGTTTTTGGAATTTACCCGTTGATATATCATTTATTATGCAATAATGGGAGTCGAGAAGTAATTCGGTGGACCTCGTTTGTTTTTAGTATTGATAGGCTTTTTCCCTTTGGTATTTACAGACTTTTCTCCGAAATCTAAATCTCTACACTCTTATGATTTTGGAGAAAATCTATGTCAATTTATGTAGGCAACCTCTCTTATGACGTTACCCAAGACGGCTTGAGCGAAATTTTTAAGGAGTATGGCACTGTAAAGCGTGTTCAGCTACCTACCGACCGAGAAACTGGTAAAGTTCGCGGTTTCGGTTTCGTAGAAATGGAATCAGAAGCAGAAGAAGCAAAAGCCATTGAAGCCCTTGATGGTGCTGAATGGATGGGACGTGATTTAAAAGTGAACAAAGCTAAACCAAGAGAAGAACGTACTCCTTTTGGTGGTGGAAACCGGGGTGGTGGGAACTTCGGCGGTGGAAGCCGTAACCGTTACTAATATCCATAGATTTAAGGCCGATAAATATCCGCCTTGAGGATAATTAGGTTTAACAAAAGCTCAGGAATGAATTCCTGGGCTTTTTCATGGCAAATTTTCTGCACAGGATCAATATTGACTTAACCCGTATTTCTCACGAACAATGTAATCGCAATTTCTATAACCCGTATAGAGAATCGGTTTCCGGCATTTTTTACTGGGTTGATTTTTGATGCAGTGTGAAACTCCAGAATCCAGATTCTACGAGGGTTTGAGAATTTTGGTGATAAATCCAGGGTAAAATGGCATCAAAAGAGATATTTTGGCAAATTGGCACAAGTTATGGAGAAATATTATCATAATTAGGGGTCAGCACTTGTCAGCATGATTAGTCATAAAATGTTACTTTAGAAAACTATAACTAAGTCATATTTTCCGACATCTACCCATGCCTTATCTTATCACTGCTGGGGAAATTCGTTCCCTAATTACTGAACATAGCAAAGCTAAAACTCTGTGGATAGATACAGAAGTTGCTGATTATAAAACTCGTAATCCTAGATTATCACTAATTCAGGTGTTGGATAATCCTGAGGATATGACTGGTAATAGTGTTTATTTGTTAGACGTTCTCGATAAATCAGATATAATTGCTGATTTTGTGGAAAGGATTATGACTAATGATGCTATTGAAAAAGTTTTTCATAATGCTGGTTATGATGTGCAATATTTGGGAGGTAAAAGAGCTAAAAATATTACCTGTACTTTGGCAATGGCTAAGAAAATTCCTATTTATTTACTACCGTTACCTAATTATCAACTGAAAACTCTAGCAACTGAACTTTGTAATTTTCATGATATTGATAAACAAGAACAAAGGAGTGATTGGGGAAAAAGACCATTAACTGAAGCACAACTAGAATATGCTTATCTTGATTGTATTTATTTGGCTCAAGTATATTTACGATTATTAGAATTAGAGGCTAATTTTCAGGTAGATCCAATTAAGGAAGATTTAAACTTATTGACTGCTAGATATAGAGAAATTGAACAGCAACAAAAAATACTTAAGTCAGAATTTGAGCATTTACAAGAACGGGTAAAAAAAGCGATGTTAGTCCAAAATATTGCCGAAACATCGCATTGTAAACTAACAAGTTATGAGCGAAAAACTTTTAAAACTCAGTTTCAGGAATTGGTAAATTTAGTAGAAAATCAAGGTGTTGATTTAGATTTTACTATTACTTTAACTGAAGATATTCGCAAAAATTTGGGGGTAAATCTGGAAAAGTTAACTGTAAATGTTGATACAAATACTTATTGGAAAGTCACTCCTAAAAATCAGGAATATCAGGAAGATTAAGAGCAAATATTGAAAAACTCTGTGAACTAATTTTAATCATACTTCCGAATACTGGTATGAAAATTTTCATGAAAGTGCTAACAAAATTAACAGAATTATCAGCGGGAACCTAGTAATAATATAAATCTAGATAGTAAGGATTTTAGGCTCTTCGGTACTTGTTATGCTAAACCGAGAAATTGAGAGAAGGGAACAGGGAACTCTTAACTGGGAACTATTTTTAATATTTACTAATATGCGGTGATTGGCTGGATAAATTTATTCATTAATTCTCAATAACTTCAGGGAATTTTATAATTTGACTTGAATATTAATCAAAAAGCAAACATATTGCAGAAGTAAGTAATTTAGTGAATGATTTACTCCCAGTAAGATGGCAATTTTTGGTAAATTATGAAATGGCAGTTATTGACACAAAAACAGCGAGGAGTAAACAGGGCATTCACTATAGCAATGTTTACAATTTTCAGTGGTATTATTTGCGTTTCTTGCAGTAATAATCAAGATGTTTTAGTAACGGAAAGGGGAGCAAGTACCCCCAATCCACAGATAGGGAGAGCATCTAAAGCTGGGGAATTTTATGTTCAGGGACAAACTCAACATCTTAAAGGTAATTCCCAAGCGGCTATTGCTGCCTATAGTAAATCTATTAGTCTTAATCCTGAGTATGCACCAGCATTTAAGGGGCGGGGATTAGTTTATTTTGATACTGGTAATAAAGAGGGAGCGATCGCGGATTATAATCAGGCATTGCGTCTCAATCCCAAGGATGCGGAAGCATACAATAATCGTGCTAATGCTTTTGCTTCTATCGGAGATTATAGAAGAGCGCTTGCGGATTATAATCAAGCAATTAGCATTGCACCAAAATCTGCCGAGGTTTACAATAATCGAGGTAATGCCCGTGCTAACCAAGGTGATAAGAATGGGGCGTTAGAGGACTATACTCAAGCGATTCGGATTGATCAGGAATATGCTGTAGCCTATAATAATCGGGGTAATGCTTATGCTGCAAGAGGAGAACAGCAAAAAGCAATCTCCGATTATAATGAAGCTGTTCGCATTAATCCTAATTTTGGTGCTGTTTTTAATAATCGCGGTAACGCCTATGCCGCAATTGGCGATAAACGGGGTGCATTAAAAGATTTACAGCGGGCAGCAGCTATTTTTGACAAACAAGGAAATAAGGACTTATATCAACAAGCAATGAAGAATATTGAGGAATTGGGTAAGTAATTTATACATTACCGATATGAATCCAATCTTCAACTTCCGCAAATTTTTCCTGTGCCTGTCTTTAGTTTTTCAGTCCGTAAAATAGCGATTCTCGTAACGGTTAACTGATTTTTTACTTTGAGTTTCATGGACTTGGTTTGCTACGTCTTTTACTATTATACCCCCATTGACTCACATTGACTACTATTTGTTTCATGAATATTTTGCTCTTCGGCTATTTTTTTCTTGTAAGCCCGAAGAAAGTAAAGTTTGGAGGAAAAGCAGTGCATGATAGCCATAAAATCCTGCATCAACTCTTCGTGCGACGATAGCTTGGCATTGTTCACCACAACAATTTTGCAGCCGTGAAGGTTGCAAAACCACTCAACGAACTCAAAACCAAATCTGCATAACCTGTCCTTATGTCCCACGACAATTTCAGAGATTTGATTCTGGGCAACTTGAGTCATTAATTTAAGAAAGTTTTTCCGCTTCCAGTTCATGCCACTAGCAACATCCTTGACGACTCGACATCCTGGGTAAGTTTTGCCTAAAAATTCTATTTGTGTGTCAAGGTCTAACAACTGGGTTTTTGTGCTGACACGGGCGTAAAGAACCCGCTCTTTATCCGTTGGAACTGTTTTGATAAAGGCTGACTCTGGATATCTCCGGTGTCCCCCAGGGGAACGGATACATTCTATTTTCCCTAAGTCAGCCCATTCTGCCGTCGTCTTAGGGTGATAGCCAAATTGTTTGTAAACTTGTTCTGGGGTTAGGTATTTCATCTTTCGGTTAAATACGATTAACCCCAGTATACTACGTTATTTTGAGATTAGAGAGTATGGCTGGGAAAAATAGGTCAGATTCTCTCATTGTTGTTTGAGCAATTTTATTAATAGGCGTTGCTGAATCGAGGTATGAAATTCCCAAATTGAATCTTTAAAACTCTTACCTCAGTGCGTCTTTGCGCCTTTGCGTGAGACTAAAATTCATACCCTTAATCAGCAACGCCTATTAATAAATATTAAGTAGATCAGTAAGAGGGTTAAAAGAATTAAAATAAAAAGAGAAAAAAAGCACAACAGCGACCCAAAAAGCTAACGCAAAACCCCAGTAAAACAGGGAACAATCCCAGGAATGGCATAACATTTCCCTGTTTCTTGATAATTTCAGCTAAACTGTTCCTCAGCGTCCAAATTAAATAACATTTGCAGAGTTTGCATACATCGTCTTCTAGCTTCCACATCTTGCTGGGCGCGTAATTGCACCATCGGATCATGCAAAATCTTATTGACTATTCCTCTTGTCAAAGCCTCAATTACCTCTTGATGCTTTTCGCCAAATTCTGAACCCAAGCGAGATAAAGCCTTTTCTAACTCTTGTTCGCGGATAGTTTCTATTTTATTTCGTAGAGAACTAATTGTGGAAACAGTTTCCAAACTCCGCCACCAAATATCAAAAGCTTCTACTTCCTCATCCAGAATTTTCTCAGCTTCTTGCGCCATTTGCCTACGGCTTTCATAATTTTGGGCGACAACTGCTTTCAAATCATCCACGTTAAAAGCTTTGACATTCGCCAACTCATTGACATCTGCATCCACGTTGCGGGGGACAGAAATATCAAATAACATCAATTGTTGATTTGGTTCTAACACCGTTTCCAACTTAGCACGATCTAGAATGGGTTCAGTCGAAGAAGTGCTAGTAAATACAATATCACTAGCGGCAACCACTGACATCATTTCTGGCAAGAGATGGATTTGTATAGGTTGTTCTGAAAACTGTTTAGCTAATTCCTCAGCCCGGCCACGAGAACGATTAACAATACTAATTTGAGTTGCACCTTTAGAAATTAGGTGTTGTACCAATAACCGGGACATTTTCCCAGCCCCGAGAATAGATACCCGATAAGTAGATAAATTTCCTACTTTCATCTGTGCCAATTCTACAGCCGCAGAACTGATGGAAACTGCACCAGTCCCAATACTAGTTTCTGTACGAACTCGTTTACCTGCTGTTAAAGCTTGTTTAAATAGCCGATTTAAAATGGTTTTAATCCCATTAAATTGCTGTCCCAGTTTATGGGTATTTTTAACTTGGGCGAGAATTTGACCTTCACCCAAAACCAGACTATCCAAACCAGCCGCAACCCGTAAAATATGGGTAACTGCATCACCATGCAGCAACATAAACAAATGATGTCGTAGAGACATAATCGGCAGTTTGCTATATTCAGAAAGAAACTGAGTAACTTCGTGAATACCTTGAGTGGTTTCGTTGCTGACGATGTAAATTTCTAACCGGTTACAAGTGCTGAGAATAGCGACTTCATCAATATGAGGATAACCCAGAAGATGAGCAATTACCCCTTCAATTTGTGGTTCAGGAATACTTAATTTTTCTCTAACTTCTACAGGGGCTGTTTTATGGCTTAACCCCACCACTGCAATATTCATTTCTTAAATAGGTAATAGGTAATGGTAGTGGGTAATTGGTAACTGGTAATTGGTAATCGTCTTTTCGTTCCCAATCACCAATCACCAGTACCTAGTCTTTAGTGCAATTGCACAACCTTGGGTGCGTCATTCATGTGAATGGTATCCACAAACCGAGCAGTTTTAGACTGGCTAGAAATAACTAAACTTTGAGTTCTCGCACCGCCCTTGAAGAAGCGGACACCTTCCATTAGATTACCACTGGTAATACCACAACCTGCAAACAGAACGTTTTGACCCGATGCGAGTTCATGAGCATCATAGACTTTATCATGGTCAGTGATATTCATAGAGTTGAGACGCTCAATATTGGCTTCTTTGCTTTCACCAATCAATCCAGTTTTCACTACTGCTGGATCGTAGATAAGTTGTCCTTGGAAGTGTCCACCTAAAGCCCGCATTGCAGCAGCAGAAATTACACCTTCGGGTGCAGCACCGATACCCATGAGAGCATGAATATTAGTACCAGAAAAACCGCAGGATATAGCAGCACCTACGTCACCATCAGAAATTAGTGATACTCTAGCCCCAGCTTCACGGATTTCCTTGATTAAATCGTTGTGGCGCTCGCGCTTCATCACTACTATCACAAGTTCATCAATGGCACGATCTAGACACTCAGAAAGGATTTTCAGGTTTTCTGTAGCTGATTTATTGATATCAACCAAACCTTTAGCTGCTGGGGGTGCTGCGAGTTTCTTCATGTAGAAATCAGGAGCAGCAAATAGACCACCTTTTTCGGAAATTGCCAAAACAGCCATTGAACCGGGTTGTCCGTAAGCTACTAAATTTGTCCCTTCGCAAGGGTCAACAGCAATGTCAATTTCTACAAGTTCATTAACATTACAGACACTTGCAGCATTTGGCTGAGTACAGATACCAACTTCTTCGCCAATGTAAAGCATGGGAGCTTCGTCCCGTTCGCCTTCACCGATAACGATGCGACCACGCATATGGATTTTGTTCATCCGTTCGCGCATCGCTTCCACTGCTACTTGGTCAGCAATGTTCTTTTCGCCCTTGCCCATCCACTTAGAAGAAGCGATCGCCGCTTGCTCAACTACTTCTATAATCTCTAACCCAAGTGTATTTTCCACGAGTATCCCCTTTAAATTACTTTTCTTAGCGTCGTTTTCTTAGCTATTTCAGTTTTTAAGTTTACCAAAGTGCGGATACATATTAGAAAAAAGTCTGGAATAGCAACTATGTTAAGTTTTGCAACTAAGGCAACTCCGACTGTATCAATACAAATGTATTAATGCAGTTGAGGCAGAAATTACAGCAATAATTGAGTAAATGCGCCTAGCGGGTTAAAATAGATTTGGTGACAGCCTCTTGTACTGTTCCTTACGAGGCTTTTATGGCAGCAAATCTCAAACAAATAGCCAAGTATCTAGATAATCTTGGTTGGGACTACCGTATTGATGAAAAAGAAGACCGGATTATTACAGGTGTTGAAGCGGAAAATATCGAAGATTTTCTGATAGTTGTCCAACTGGACGAGGAAGGAAAATTTTTTCGGCTGTTTGCACCCCAAGTTTTAGCGGAAGTAAAAGACCATCCCCATAAAGATGCTATCCTCCAGACGATGCTGGCTATTTCCTGGGAAACCAAAATGCTGCAATGGGAATATGATCCATCCGATGGTGAAATCCGCGCTATCATCGAATTTCCCCTGGAAGACTCCATGCTCACCGAGAGACAATTTAACCGTTGTCTGAGCGGATTAATCCAAATTGTGGATACCATTGCCCTACCGCGTTTGCAAGAGGTAATGGAAACAGGAGAAGATCCGGGCAATCTAGACTTAGGAGAAAGATTATTGTTGAGTATTCAAGAACAAGCTCCTGGATTATTAGAACTCCTAGAAAAAGCTATGGAAGCGCGGAAAAAACGCGGTAGTTTTGCCGATGATTAAGGCGAATAACTACTGAAATCGCTAGACTGCAAAGTGATAACCTGATCATATACTGAAATTTTGTAAGGCGGGATTTTTATGACATCCTATGCAACCTCCTCTGCTAAAGCAGAAATGAGTGAACTCCGGCGGTTAAAAAGCTTGTTACCCCCAGAATTGCAAAGTTGGGTAACAGTTGAAGGCACAATAGAGGTTAATCCATCCCTGATTCGTTGTGAAGAAATTGGCAAAGACCAAGTAGAAATTCAAATTGACTTGGTAAAGTGGGATGCTCTCGCAATGGATCAGCGCAATTTGCTGTTTTGGCACGAAGTTGCTCGCATTCAAAATGACACAATTCCCAAAGATGGTTGGGAAATGGCAGCACTAGCTATTGGTTTGGGTGGTGCTGTAGGTGAGTTGTGGGTACAAGATGGATTATTGCTAGTATTAGCTATGGCGCTCTGTGGCGTGTCCGGTTGGCGATTATATCAAAAAAATAATGGTGGTAAACAAGTTAAAGAATTGCTGGATGCGGACGAAAAAGCGATCGCTCTAGCAACCCGCTTTGGCTATAGTTTACCTAACGCCTATAAAAGTCTTGGTAGTGCCTTAAAAACTTTGGTGGAAAACACTCCTAGCAAACGTCAGCGTTCTCGGTATGAAGCCAGACTTTCTGCTCTCAAACGGAGCGCCAACAAAGCTAAAACTAAATCGAGGAATGAGGATTCTGGTCTGTAAAATCTTCATAGCTAGTAGACAACGGCGTAAATAAACCAACCATTCTCAATCACCCAAAAGCCTATCTCGTACTCGTTTTGACTTTTGACTTTTGACTTTTGACTTCCGCTCTGCGGTACCAGTGGGTTGGGTGTTGCCCACCCCACAAGGATATAGATTTATGTTCCTGACTTCTTCACGCCATATTAAAACTTTATCAAACTTTCTTATTTCGCTCATCAAAAATTTTTAAATAATCTAATCGCTGCAATATTTTATAATTTAGAAAGTCACAGATTACAAAAATACCGGAATCCCATCATTCACCTTCGCAACTAATAAAACTGCCCATTCTAACTTTTTAACAACTGTACTTTGGAAGACAATTATTTTTACAAATACCTCTAATTTAGTGTTAGAGACATTTGTAAAATACATTGAGGAAATCAAAAATCTCTAGGGGTTTTTATGCTCTTGATTGTATCACAGCCGATTTCTTTTCTTTTTGGATAAATTCTAAATACCTAAGTAGGTTGGCGTTAAAAATTGTCGTTGGGGCAAGGGAACAGGGAACTCTTAACTGGGAACAGGGAGAGAGTTTTGGGCGATTTTACTTTTCTTCACATACCTTTAAATTTTTCGGTTCACCTACTTACCTACGGAGTTTAAATAAATCCGACATATTCACAACAGCCAAAACTTTATAAATCGCTGTTATTGTGAAGCTTGATTGGTGATATTTTCTCTAATCGTTAAAAATCTATCAACTTGTGATTCATCAGACAGATTAAAGGTAAGGTTAATTGTTTTTCTAAAGCAAAATAACGTTGAGAAAATTAGATTATATATGGCAACTAAAGTCCAGAGTTTTATGAGTAGCCAACCCATATCAGTAGATTTTTTAGTGACTTATTTAGAAGACGCAGCAATCTTGGAAGTTCCAGTGAGGTTAACTGTGCTGGAAGCTGTCAATTTTAAACAAACTTGCCAAAATTTAATTCAAGCGGATGTCCCACCTAGGCAAATTTTCATTGATTTTCAAAATACTACTTTTATGGACAGTAGTGGTTTAGGTTCTTTAGTCAGTAACTTTAAAAATTCTCAAGAAAAGGGAATTAAAGTAACATTGCGTCATGTGACACCCCAAGTCATGGCAGTTTTAAATCTGACGGGACTAGATCAGGTATTTCCCATTGAGTCTCTTCATGACCTCACATTAATAGCAACAGGTGATTTAACAGATACCAGAAAAAATAATTCTCGCAAAGTAGATCCACTTCCCCAAACTCATAACTCCGTAGCATCTTGGATGAAACGGGCTATTGATATTGTGGGATCATTGGTGGGATTAATAATTACATCTGTTTTATTTATTCCCATAGCGATCGCCATTCAAATTGATGATCCCGGTCCGATTTTATTTCAGCAAACCCGTTGTGGCTGGATGGGTAAGCGGTTTGCAATTTGGAAATTTCGCTCTATGTGTGTAGATGCCGAAGCCAGAAAATCCCAAATCAAAAACCAAGCCGAAGGTGCTTTCTTTAAAAACGACAATGATCCCCGAATTACTAAAGTAGGTAAATTTTTACGCCGTACCAGTCTCGATGAACTACCTCAATTTTGGAATGTTCTCAAAGGGGAAATGAGTTTAGTCGGGACTCGACCACCTACACCTGATGAAGTAGAACGCTACGAAGTCCCAGAATGGCAACGTTTGGACGTTAAACCGGGCATGACTGGTGAATGGCAAGTTAACGGTCGCTCTAAAGTGCGGAGTTTTGAAGATGTGATTCGGTTAGATTTACAGTATCAGCAAAATTGGACTTTAGTTTACGATTTAAAGTTAATTTTCAAAACCATTGCCATTTTGTTTAATAAAAACAGTGGGGCTGTTTAGATTATCTACTCCTAAACTAAATTTACAAATTTATCTATGTAATTTACCCAAGTCATCAATCGGCTTGGGCTTATTTTTATGAAAGGGAACAGGAAGCAACAGAGAACAGGAAAACTCAGCCGCTTCCAAGGGGCAGTGTTGCCACCAATCCAGAAAAATATGGCTTTGCAGCTAATTTGTCTCTTTTTTTCCGCCTTCCCCGTTCCCCTTGTTCAGGAAGTAATCAACTGTAGAATATGTTACTATTTAGAGAAAACCTATTCATACAATTGCAGTTCAGATATTTGTAAGCAAGTTGAATAAGTATTTGCTTCCATGAAAACATACATGAGGTTTAATGACTGAATCTTTAAGAGGGAATTTCCCATTGACAAAAAACGCTGTGAGCAAACCTAAAACTGACACAGAAGCTACAAGCAAAAATTTAGCTTTAACCATTGCTGAGGCGGCTTTAGACCGCAAGGCTGTAGAAATCGTCCTGCTTGATGTGGCAGAAATTTCTTACCTGTCCGATTACTTTGTGATGATGACTGGTTACTCTAAAGTACAAGTAAGAGCGATCGCTGACGCAATTGCCGGACAAGTGGAAATTGACTGGCAACGACGACCCCTCAGAACCGAAGGAAAAGCCGAGGGAACTTGGGTACTCCAAGATTATGGTGATGTTATCGTCCATATCATGATGCCAAGGGAACGGGAGTTTTATAATTTAGAAGCGTTCTGGGGACACGCGGAACGTATTCCCATACCAAACTCCGATAATGTTGGGGGTTAACCAATATGATGCGATCCTCTCTAGCGAATTGCCCAGTTCCTACGGAACAACAACCGCTGAATGAGTACGAAGAGCTAAAAAATGCTTGGCTATTTCGAGATAGTACCCTAAGTTGGGGTAACTACACCAAAAAAATGTTTTGGATTTGGGCTTGGTCTTGGTTAATAGCCGGACCTGTGGCAGCAGCCAGCTTTCCTCCCCAAAAGCAGATTTTTAATTTTCTTCTTTGTGGATCTGGTGCTGCTAGTGTAACTGTAGTGCTAGTATTGGTACGGTTATATTTAGGTTGGTTCTATGTGCGCGATCGCCTTTACAGTCCCACCGTATTTTATGAAGAATCTGGTTGGTACGACGGACAAACCTGGACAAAACCCCAAGAAGTCATGAGCCGCGATCGCCTAATTGTTACCTACGAAATCAAACCCATTTTCCAACGCTTGCAAATTACCCTTGCCGCCTTGGCTCTAATGTATCTTATTGGTACTGTAGTTTGGCATTTCTTGTAAATACTTATTAGTCATTGGTCATTAGTCATTAAGTAATTGGACAAAAATATTTACAGTCATTGCGAGCGAAGGGAAGCAATCACAACCCTTGGAATTGCTTCATTTCACTTCGTTCCATATGGCTAACGCCACGCAACGCTTACGCAATGACATTGTGTAATTAATTCTGTCTCACTACTTAGTCATTGGTAAAACAACTGACAACCGACAACTGACAACCGACAACCGACAACCGACAACTGACAATTCACAAAATAGATATAAACCCATGACAATGGGAAAACGAACTCAAGCCGCAGCACTGGAAGTCCGGTTGCTGCGTGAAGGTATTATCGAATCTCGGCATATAGTCCAGGCTGTAGTTAGTGATGACCGGGGACGGGTACTTTCCGTTGCTGGTAACGCTGAAACCGCCGCATTTGTCCGTTCTGCCCTCAAACCATTTCAAGCCCTGGCTGTCACCAGCACAGGCACAATGGAACGCTATGGTTTGAGCGATCGAGACTTAGCAATCATCACCAGTTCCCACAAAGGCAGCATGGAACAGGTGAGACAGGTATTTAACATTCTGTGGCGGGCAGATATTGACATCAATTCCCTGCATTGCCCAATCCCTAAAGATAAACGTAGTTCTCTAGAATATAACTGCTCTGGTAAACACGCGGGAATGTTAGCTGTTTGTCAGCAACGCCATTGGCCATTAACTAACTACTTGGATCGTAAACACCCAGTCCAACAGTTAATTATTACTAAAATAGCCGAATTGTTGCGAATGCCAGCGGAAGAATTTCTCACCGCCCATGATGACTGCGGCGCACCTACCTATCTCATGCAACTCAGTCAAATGGCATCACTATATGCTGTTTTATCTTCCAGCAATAGCATAGATATGGAACGCATTGTCCGCGCCATGAATCATCACCCCACAATGGTAGCAGGTGAAGGGGAATTTGATACAGAATTGATGCGTCTAACTCCTGGTGAACTGGTTAGTAAATCTGGGGCAGAAGGAGTACAGTGTATAGGCAGACTTGGTGAAGGCATGGGATTAGCTATTAAAGTTATGGATGGCTCAAAACGCGCCAAATATGCCGTAGCTATTCACATCCTCCAACAAATGGGTTGGATTACTCCCAACGTTGCCCAAAGTCTGTCTGAGAAATTTATGAACCTGGGGAAATACAAGCGTTTGGAAGTAATTGGAGAATTATCGCTTTTGTAGTTGACAAACTTTTGACTTCGCGCTATATTAAAGGAGTCGAGAGAAACGCGACGAAAGCGACGCGGGATAGAGCAGCCTGGTAGCTCGTCGGGCTCATAACCCGAAGGTCAGTGGTTCAAATCCACTTCCCGCCACCAAATTTAAAAATAAATCCCTGTAATCTTCCAAGGTTGCAGGGATTTGTTTTATAAGGGAAATGCCGAAAACCCTTGAAGATGTAGCTGACTTAGGAATGTGAATTAAATAAGGTGCAAAAGTAGGGTGTGTTAGCGACAGCGTAACGCACCATTCCAGGTTACATCAGAATTGCAGGTTATTAAATTTGCGTTCATTAGGAAGCTACATCTGTGCTTTAGACAAGGGATGAAGGCTAGAGGCAGGATAAATCCTGCATTGACATTAATTTAAAAATTTGGCGTTGCTGATTAAGGGTATGAATTTTAGTCTCACGCAAAGGCGCAAAGACGCACTGAGGTTTGAGTTTTAAAGATTCAATTTGGGAATTTCATACCTCGATTCAGCAACGCCGGAACGAGAAATAAAAATCAACTATTCACCACAGGAACGAGGGGATAAAAGTCCAGAATTGAGGCGAAATTCCCCCAGATATGCTTCTAAAATCTGAAATTGGGAAATATTCAAGCTGTAATAAATCCAGCGTCCCTCTTGACGGGAATTTACTAGACTTGCTTCTTTGAGGGTTTTGAGATGAAAAGAAAGTTTTGATTGATTTATTTCTAAAGCATCACATAAATCACATACACATAGTTCACGCTGACGCAGAAGTTCTATAACACTGATTCTAATGGGATCTGATAGGGCATGAAAACCCGATACTATTAAATTGTGAGTGGCAATAGGAAAAGTTAGTGGTTTATTTAAGAGCATTAGGTATCCGTCCTGATGATATTTGATTTTCTAGATAGGGTTTGCTGATAGCGTGGCGTGGCGTTAGCCATACTTCTAGCCCTCACAGACAACTTATTCAGCAAACCCTAGTAGTCTGTCAAATAAATTTTGACGGATAAAGAAGAAATGAACCACGAAGGACGCAAAGAGCGCGAAAGAAGAAGGAAGAGGAAAAATTTATTTACCCGTCAATTATACTCAACACGGCTTAATTATTTGATTTAAGCGGGTAGGGGTAAAGCAAAAGCTCATTGGTGTCAACTTAAGCTCAAATCCCTACCACATCTCGTTCCTAGTCTCTGACTAGGAATGCAGTTGATGAGGCTCTGCCTCTGATATCATTGAAGGCAGAGCCTTCTAGAATTCATTCCCAGTCAGAGACTGGGAACGAGACGAATCCCTACCACACCTCGTTCCTAGTCTCTGACTAGGAATGCAGTTGATGAGGCTCTGCCTCTAATATCATTGAAGGTAGAGCCTTCTAGAATTCATTCCCAGTCAGAGACTGGGAACAAGACGACTTGAGTTGTTTGCGGGATAGATGTTTTACGTTAAGTTGACACCAATAAGCTTTTGCTTTACCCCTACAAATCTAGGTTTTTCGTGATTTTCTAAAAGTCCAGGTTCCAACCGTTTTGAGTATAGCTCTTGACAGACTACTAGTAGTTCGTCAAATTTATTTTGACGGGTAATGATCGGGAAAAACTTCTGTTCTTCCCTCCCCTGCTTGCCTTCACCCGTCATTTTCTGGTTGACAGACTACTAGATAGGCGATCGCCTAATAATATTAAGTTTAGTTAAGCCGATGATAAATCCCTGGGTTACTTATCAAAATTAACACACTAGTACCGCAAGGCGGAAGTCAAAAGTCAAAAGTCAAAAGTCAAAATGAAGACAGTATAGGCCTTTGGAGGATTTAGAATGGTTGGTTTATTTACGCCGTTTTGTACTAGCGTCAACCCAACTTTGTATCTTAGGGGTGACTGTATTGATGTAGCTGCAATTTTACTGGTTTATCCTGTTCATAAATAAACTGTTCTTTCATTAACAAAGCCATTTCCGCTTTTTGCAATTCCACTCCTAAATACATGGCATGGGAAACTTGTAAACCCGGACAATCTGTGAATATTTGCTGGGAAAGTTTATGTGCAGATTTACCAGAATAACAATTAACTACTTCTCCAGAACCAGGGGTTGTATGTTCAACAATAATTTGATGATTCTGAATAGTAATAATAAAACTACCAGCAGGATCAAAATAGTCTTTTTGTTGAGATATTTTAAGATATTGAGATGAAATGACATTGGCGACATTTTCAAAGCAGTCATCATAAATATGGGCGCTTTGACTAACAGTAATTAATGTCCCCATTTTCAAAACATGATCAGTTTTTTTAATTAAAGAATTATAAATATACTTTTGTAAAGCCCTTAATCCCATCGCATTTGCTGGCCAAGCTGAAAACATATCATTACTGCGAAAAGTTGCAGTTAAAGATAGTTCATTATCAACTATTCTCACCCAAATATGATTTAGACAAGGGGGATTGTCATTATCATCTTGACTAGCATCCCATAAGGACATTACAGCCCTCGCAGAATCAATATCATTGGCTAATTTTTCAATGACTTGTTCAATTTGATCACGTCCAAACCAAGAACGTAAACGTTGCCCATAAGTATATTTTACTCCTTCTCGATTGGGTGCATCATCTAAAATTTGCGAAATATATTCTTCTAGAAAACTTCTATCTATGGGTAAATAATTGGGTTCGGGAAAATAGAAATCTTCCGGTTCTTCGGTGACAACTGCCATTAAATCTATCAATTCTTGCCATTTACCATCATAACCAGTGGGTCTAATTGTACCAGTGGTTTTAATTCTATGAATGATTTTCACCCAAGTTTCAGCAATTGTTTTACCTTCAATCCTGTGTCCATAGCGTGTTCCTGGTAAAACAGTTGGTTCAACTGTAGTCATAGGAAATTCTATAGGTATTCCCCAAGGTGCAACGGTTTCTTTTTGGGCGTAATATTGAATTTTTTCGACAGCATCAGCAATTGATGTAGCGTCTTGAATTTCTACGGAATGGCGTAATTTTTCCAAGGCATTGATATCAATATCAATATCAATGTAACCAGGAATAGAAGAACAAATTACCCAAGATTTTCGCCCAGCGTCGCTAATACTTTCTGCCACACCATGACGGAAGAAATCACTTAAACATTGACAACCACCGGCATTTTTATCTTCTTTGGTAGCGTTGAGAATAACTAAATACCGCACATGAGGATTTAGCAATAAGTTGCGAATTAGTAAGTTGATACCTCTAGTAGGTGAGTATAACTGTCCGATTACAGCATATTCATTTGATTGTAGATGTTTAGCGAGAGCTTGTTTCACCATCCATCCTGTAATCACTGCGGTTTGACCGCTACCATAAATCAATTGGTTTGGTTTGTGTTGTGCTGTATAATAAAACTGGGTGATTTGACCCATATTGAGATAACTGCTCACTGAATTTACTAAGTTTTTCTATAGTAATGCCCGATTATTCAGGATACAATAATTAGTCCAGATTAATCACACATTGTCAAAAAAGGTAGCTAAAATCGGACACATCTTCACGGGTTTTCGGCATTTTCTTGATAAGATACTTGATATTCTTGCTCTTCCAAGGTTATCGGTATTTGCTTCACAAAAGGTAAATCTGCACCTACCAAACCTCTTTGAATCCGTTCTGATGTTTGATTAAAAACTACAAACAGAGGATAAATGGTATTAGTACCTTCACTCAAAATATGACTGTGACGAGGGTGCATAATCCATTCATATTCTTTATCTAAGTAAACTTGGCTTTGTCTCCATCTTCCCAATAAATCAGAAAAGTCCTCATGGGGACGATGAATAAAAACCAAAATCTCTACACTGGTTTTAATTTTCCATTCCGGGTCACACATGATTATAGCGATATCACAGGGTAAACTGGTGGTTTGTGAGGTTTTAGTTTCTAGATCACGGATACGGATAATGGGTAAAGTGATAGTAATAACACTTTCCCCAGGACGACGGAGACTAGGAATCATCTCCAAATAGGGACGATGTTGTTTAAGGAGAGCGATCGCTGATAAATGATTGCTATACTCAGCTAAACTGGTTTCATAAACAGATTTTTGTAAAGTCATATCTTCCTAAAATATAAAAATATAAAGTATGAAGAATAAAAGATTAAACTTGTTTATTTACTCTTCATTCTTCATCTTTCAATCCTTCCTTAACCCATCTTTTCAAATACTTTGAACATCGGCAGGTACATAGCCAACAAAATTGTCCCTACCATTCCCCCCAATACCACAATCATCACGGGTTCTAAAACGCTGGTAAGTGATTTAACTGCCTGTTCTACTTCGTCTTCATAGAAATCAGCAACTTTCATCAACATTCCATCTAATTGACCGGTTTCTTCACCGATACTCATCATCTGAATTGCCATACCAGGAAAAACCGATTCTTTGAGCAAAGCCACACTAATCATCCCCCCCTGTTGAACTTCTTCACGAGCAGCATCAATAGCGTTAGCAATAACTTGGTTTCCAGATGTATCTCGCACAATTTCTAAACAGGTTAAAATTGGTACTCCAGAACGAGTTAATGAACCAAAAGTCCGACTAAAACGGGCAATGGAAGATTTTTGAATTAAATCACCAAACAAAGGTAATTTCAGAGCAATACCATCAATATTTAACCTACCAAGAGGGGTTTTGTAATACTGCTTATAGGCAAACGATAATGCAAACAAAATCCCAATAATCACTAAAGACCAGTAACTTCGCAATATTGAACTACAGTCCATCAAAAATTGCGTAAGTGGTGGTAATTCTATACCTATATCTTTGAAAATGGCGGCAAAAATGGGAATTAGAAAGACTGTCATCCCTACAAAAATAGCAGTTGCCAAAAACCCTACTACCACTGGATAAGACATAGCCGATTTAATTTGGTTCTGCAACCGCGCCATATCTTCTAATAGTTTAGCTAAACGATTTAAAACCTCATCTAGCACACCCCCAATTTCTCCAGCTTGTACCATACTCACATACAAACCATCAAAACAATCAGGATGTTTACGCATGGAATCTGAGAGGTTAACTCCAGTTTGAACATCAGCACTAATTTCAATTAAAGCCGCTTTAAGTTTAGGGTTACCACACTGTTCAGAGAGTACACCCAAGCCTCTAACTATGGCTACACCTGCATTTACCAAAGCAGCAAATTGACGAGAAAAAACCGCTTTATCTTTTACAGAAACCTTAACAAAGGAATTCTGAATTTTCTGGATATCAAACCGAGAAGCCAAGCTTTGAGATTCTTTTAACTCTTGAACAACAAAACCTTGATTTCTAAGATTAGTCCGAGCATCAGTCAAGGAATCAGCGGTAAATTTTTCAGTTCTGGATTTTCCTTGAGAATCACGAATACGAGCAACGTAGGTAGGCATAATATTAATTTAAAATTTTAGAATTGGTAATCGGTAATCGGTAATCGGTAATTGGTAATCGGTAATTGGTAATTGGTAAACATTTCCCCCTGCTCCCTGCTCCCTGCTCCCTGCCGATTACCTGTTAACGCAATTTAGCTCCTGCTGGGGCTGTTGCACCAATTAGACGCTGTACTTCATCTGGTTTAGAGGTTTTAGAGATTGCCGCTTCAAAAGAAATAGTTCCAGCTTTGTATAAATCAGCCAAAACCTTTTCTAGAGTTTGCATTCCCAATTTACCACCAGTCTGAATAGCTGAATAAATCTGTGCTGTTTTTCCTTCCCGAATCAAGTTAGAAATAGCGGGAGTAATCACCATGATTTCTTGAGCCATAACTCGACCATATTCATTAGCTTTGGGATTTTTCTTAGGTACTAAAGTTTGACTAAAAACTGCAACTAAGGAGTTAGATAACTGCACCCGCACCTGAGTTTGTCTTTCTGAGGGGAAAACGTCAATAATCCGGTCAACGGTTTGTGCAGCAGAGCTTGTATGTAATGTACCAAATACCAAGTGACCTGTTTCTGCGGCGGAAATTGCCAAAGCAATTGTTTCTAAATCCCGCATTTCTCCTACGAGAATAATATCTGGATCTTCCCGTAAAGCTGCTTTCAAAGCATTAGCAAAACTCTTCGTATCTTCCCCTAATTGGCGTTGGTGAACTAGACTTTTGATAGGTTCATAAACAAATTCTACAGGATCTTCAACCGTTAAAATGTGTTCTGCCCTAGTCCGATTAATTAGGTCAATCATTGCCGCTAAGGTAGTAGTTTTACCAGAACCAGTTGGACCTGTAACGAGAATTAATCCTCTAGGTTTTTCCGTCATTTCCCGAACTATATCGGGCAAACCTAATTTTTCAAAGTTAGGAATTTTAGAACTTAATGCTCGTAAACAAGCAGCAAAAGCACCCCGCTCTTTGTAGACATTCACCCGAAACCGAGCTAATCCTTTTACACCATAAGAACAATCTAATTCCCAGGTTTGCTCTAAGGTTTTGCGCTGAGTGTTATTGAGCATACTAAAAATTAACCTTTGACACTCATCAGCAGTTAAGATATGTTCACCAATAGGTGTTAGATGTCCACTAATCCGAAAATAGGGAGGCAAACCAGCAGATAGGTGTAAGTCTGAGCCACCCATATTAATTAGTTGCTCCATCAAGTCTTCAATCATCATTTCCATAGTCTTGTTCCACTCCCATTAATTAACAATAAAAAACTGCAAACTCTCGATTCAAAATGTGTGGTTAATCTGTAAATCGAGGTGTCATACAGTAAGGACAATCTAACCATTCTGGTTGTAATTCCCCTGTACAAGTCCGACAAGTCAGACCACTTTTGCGTTTAGCCTTTAATTCAGCTTCTAAACCTGTGTCTGTAAATGTTACCCGTTCTACCTCTTCTAGGGTAGTTGCACCTTGGCGAACTAGGTCTAAACTGTATGCCAGTAAGGTTTTCATACCCTCTTCAACAGCCACTTCTTTGATCCTTTCTGTAGGTGCTTCCTTGTTAATAAGGGTTTGTAATTCTTCAGTAATCCGCATCACTTCATAAACACCACAACGCCCCTTGTAGCCAATGCCATTACATTTTGGACAAAGATTTTTACGGCTGACTATTTCTTCTGGTGGGATAATATTGGCTTTATAGAAAGTCACCTGAGCCTCTTGGGAAGCTGATAAACCATAGCGAGCGAGTTCTTCAATGGTGGGACTATAGGCAATCCGACATTCAGAACAGACACGACGAACTAGACGTTGTGCTAAAACACCAATGAGAGAACTGGAAACCATGAACGGTTCAATACCCATTTCTCCTAAGCGAGCGATCGCTCCCGGCGCATCATTAGTGTGTAAAGTAGTTAATACCAAGTGACCGGTTAATGCCGCCTCAATCGCCGTTTTTGCAGTTTCCTTATCTCGTGTTTCCCCCACCAGTAACACATCTGGATCTTGACGCAAGAAAGCCCGCAAAGCCGTCGAGAAATCCAACCCCTTTTCCCGAATTACCTGTACTTGAGTAATCCCCGGTAAACTGTACTCAATCGGATCTTCTACCGTACTAATATTAATCCCCGGATCATTCTTTTCTGACAGTGCCGAATACAACGAAGTCGTTTTACCCGAACCAGTTGGTCCTGTCACCAAAATCAACCCAAAGGGCTTACTAACCATATCCTGAACAATTTTTAAGGTTTCTGGGTCAGTAATTAACTTATCTAAACCCAATTGAGTAGAGGAGTTATCTAAAATCCGGAGAACAACCTTTTCTCCATAACGACTAGGTAGAGTATTTACCCGAAAATCCACCTTTCTCCCCGCAAATATCCGGCGGATACGTCCATCTTGAGGTAAACGTCTCTCCGCAATGTCCAAGTTAGAAATAATTTTAAATCTGGCTGTTACTGCCGGGATAATTTTTTTCGGCATATTTTCAAATGCCTCACGTAATACCCCATCCTTACGGAAACGAATCCGTAAATATTCTTCCTGGGGTTCAATGTGAATATCCGAAACACCCTCACTTAAAGCCTTCAACAAAATCCGATTCACAAGTTTAATAATAGGTGCATCATCAGCACCCTTCATCGCCTTATCTAAATCAACATCATCATCACTACTTTCCTCTATTTCCAGATTTTCTAAATTGTCTAAATCCCCCTTAACATCATAATTTTTTTGTTGATCTAAGGTCTTTTGGCGGGCAGCTTGCTCATTTAAGTATTGATTAATAATGCCCAAGTAATCTTCCTGCGTAATTACCCGCCGCTGAAAAGACAAACCTTTAGGACGCAAAATTCGGTTAAGATCATCAGAAGCCTCTAAATTATCTGGGTCAACCATCGCCATCAAAATATAAGGTGACGGTTGGTCATCATGTCTTGACAATGGCACTAGATAATGGCGACGACATAGCTCCACAGGAATGAGTTCTTGAATCAGCATCCCCACATTTGTTGTATCAATTTCGTTGATTTCAGTATCAAGCGACTCAATACCGTATAAAATTTTAAGTTCAAATAAATGTTGTTTTTTGTATGCTGTTACCTGTTCAGGAGCTAATTTTCGGTTAGTAACTGACTCTAATACTTCTGTCAGCAGCTTGCCAGACTTGCGGCTCATAGCTAAAGCCTGTCTCATTTGTTCATTATTGATATATCCAGATGCTACTAGTTTATTAGCAAAAGGCGAAAACTCAGTTCTGATCGTTATCGCCGTACTGCGCCCTTGTGGTGATGAGTAAGTCATAAGCAAATGGGTTAGGGTAGGGGAATCTCTTCTTTAAGTATTCCCTGACGGTGGTACATACTTCTCATTGATACTGTATTAAATTCTAGCCAACAACCTTTTGATGTAAAAATTTTTATATTGACAATTTATCACCATAAAATAACAGTAATATCACGTCCTACTGAAATATTAGTAACTAATATAACCTCTATTGTGTTACTAAACACGGGATTGAACCCATAATTATCTCACTCGCTGAATGCTGAAGGCCGAATGCTGATAGCCTGTTAAATTTCTGCTGTTAAAAGCATCTAGGATGGGTAGATAATAGTAAACGAAAATAAACAGGTAAACTATTTAAAGAAGAATTCAGGAGTCAGAATTCAGGAGTCAGAATCAATCAGTCGGGGGTTCAGACCCACAAACGATTGAAGACCACCAAATCCTAGATGTGGTGGGGATCTTAAACCCGGTTATTCATCCGCCACTCGCACAGAATTCAGAATGGATTCTGACTCGGTGACTCCTGAATTCTGTTCGATAAACCAGGAATTGGGCAAATCAACTAAAGATATAGCAAGTAGTTGCTAAAGTTACCGAAAACGCCTAAGTCTACCGCAAACCATTCTTCTCAGCACTTCAGTGACTGAGTTTTCCACTTACCACATATTCTTATGAAAAGTGACTCCCCGTCCGAAATTAACCCCCAAGACTCTAGCAGCGAAGCTAATGAGCAAGTAGTAAACCAAATAAATGAACAGGGAGATAATATACTCACTGAAGAAAATGGTAGTGCTACAGCCAATCCCATTGAAGTAGATATCGCTGTCTTAGCAGATTTATCTCAGCAAATTGAAACTCTCAAAGCTCAATTAGAAGACCGTAGCACTCAATATATGCGAATTGCCGCAGATTTTGAGAATTACCGCAAACGAACTGCCAAAGAAAAAGAAGAAATTGACCTACAGGTAAAGCGCAACACAATTACGGAATTGCTACCTGTCGTTGATAATTTTGAACGAGCGCGAGCGCACCTCAAACCCCAAGGCGATGGTGAAATGACAATTCATAAGAGCTATCAAGGGGTTTATAAACAATTGGTGGATTGTCTCAAACGTTTAGGTGTAGCACCCATGCGCCCTGAAGGTCAAGAATTTGACCCGAATTTGCATGAAGCTGTGATGCGAGAACCAACCGACGAACATCCAGAAGGAACTATTTTAGAAGAGTTAGTTCGGGGCTATTATTTTGGCGATCGTGTACTCCGCCATGCGATGGTAAAAGTAGCTGCGCCCAGAGAAGATATATCTGTGGACTCAGAAGATTTGTCCAATCAAGATAACGGTTAGCTTAAACAGTATAAGGCTGTGAATACTTACTTAAAGTTTTACAGCCTTACGCCCATAGCATCCAACTAGGAGCATCAACCATGAATGCCAATCTAATAGTAATTTTTTAAATCGGTAGCATCTGTGTAAGCGATCGCTTATAATGTGTTTTAAATAAAGGTTGCATAAATTCATTGCCTGTAGCTAAGACACAACCACTTGTGAGTAATTACGGTAGAGCATCTTACTAAAAATAATTCAAGTATGGGAAAAGTTATTGGGATTGACTTAGGGACTACAAATAGTTGTGTCGCTGTTTTGGAAGCTGGGCAACCAAAAGTAATTGCCAACTCCGAAGGTGGACGTACTACCCCTAGTATCGTAGCCTTTAGTAAAGCTAACGATCGCCTAGTCGGACAACTAGCCAAGCGACAAGCTGTAACCAATGCCGAAAACACAGTCTACAGTATAAAGAGATTTATCGGTCGTCGCTGGGAAGACACAGAATTAGAGCGCGGTCGTGTCCCTTATAATTGTATCAAAGGCAGGGATAATACCGTTGATGTCCAAATTCGCGCCCAAAACTACACACCCCAAGAAATATCCGCTATGGTCTTGAAAAAACTCAAGCAAGACGCGGAAAATTTCCTGGGGGACGAAGTAACAAAAGCCATAATTACCGTACCAGCATATTTTACAGATGCTCAAAGACAAGCCACAAAAGATGCAGGTACTATTGCTGGGCTAGAAGTATTAAGAATTATCAACGAACCCACCGCCGCCGCCCTAGCCTTCGGTTTAAACAAACAAGATCAAGAACAATTAATCCTAGTATTTGACTTAGGCGGAGGCACATTTGACGTATCTATCCTCCAACTAGGAGATGGAGTTTTTGAAGTTAAAGCCACCTGTGGTAATAATCATCTCGGCGGAGACGACTTTGATAATGCCATTGTCTGCTGGATGGTGGAGCGATTCCTGGCAGAAGAGAAGATAGACATTACCCAAGACAAAATGGCACTCCAACGCCTGCGAGAAGCCGCGGAAAAAGCCAAAGTCGAACTATCCAGCCTGGTTGTTACCTCCATTAACCTGCCATTTATCACGGCTGATGCCAGCGGACCCAAACATCTGGAAATGGAACTCAGCCGGTCCCAATTTGAAGAACTCACAGGGAGTTTAATCGAGGGAACCATCGCCCCCATGATGCAAGCTCTCAAAGATGCAGAAGTCAAACCACAGAATATAGATAGGATTATTCTAGTCGGGGGTTCTACCCGCATTCCTGCCGTTCAAAACGCCCTGAGTAAATTTTTCAATGGTAAAACCCCAGATCATTCCGTCAACCCTGATGAAGCTGTAGCCTTGGGTGCAGCTATCCAAGCTGGGGTTTTGGCAGGGGAATTAGACACCCTGTTACTTTTAGATGTCACACCTTTATCTTTAGGGATTGAAACACTAGGAGAAGTATTCACCAAAATTATTGACCGAAATACCACCATACCCACCAGCAAAGCTCAAATATTTTCTACAGCCGTTGATGGTCAAAACTCCGTAGAAGTTCATGTCCTCCAAGGAGAACGCGCTATGGCTAAAGATAACAAAAGTCTGGGCAAATTTCTCCTCAGTGGCATTCCCCCTGCTCCTCGCGGCGTTCCCCAAATTGAAGTCGCTTTTGAAATTGATGTGAATGGCATCCTCAAAGTTGCGGCGCAAGATAAAGGTACAGGTAGAGGACAGAGCATCCGCATTACAAGTACAGGCGGTTTAAGCAACAATGAAATTGAGCAAATGCGGAAACAAGCTGAATTATTCGCCGAGGAAGATCAAAGACGTAAAGAACTGGTAGCACTCAAAAACCAAGCTAATAATCTTTTGTTCACCTATAATTCAACATTACGGGATAATCCAGATTTGGTCAGTGAGCAATTGATGGCTGTGGCTAATCAGAAAGTTGAACAACTACAAGCCGCAATGAACAATTCCAACCTGTCCCCAGGGAAGTTTAAAACACTTTTAGAGGATTTCCAACAAACTATCTTTGCTATTGGTACAGATGTTTACAACCAGGCTAGTGAGGAACATTCTAAATCAGAAGATGTCACGCAAATCAATCTCACAGAAGAATATCATTCTTCCTTACCCAACACACAAATACCACAATTCAACGTTGATTTAGATGAAGAAAATAACTCACAAGCTGATTATGAGACCATAGACTAGTACCGCAAGGCGGAAGTCAAAAGTCAAAAGTCAAAAGTCAAAATGAAGACAGTATAGGCTTTTGGAGGATTTAGAATGGTTCATTCACTTACGCCACAGCGTAATAGAAATTTACCATGCCAAATATCTGCTTAACACAGGCATACCATATACATAGCCAAAAGTATAGGTTGGGTTTTCCACATTTAATAGTACGGCTAGTACCTATAATCAATAGGTGGGTTTTCCACACTTCAATAGCACAATAATATAGCAGGAATGATTTAATGTAATTTGTCTTTACGAACAGCGGAAAAATCCCAGGTCTAGGAAAAATGAGGATAGATTTACTCTTTTCCAGACGCTTAAGCAACCACTGTAAACATACCCTATAATCATTATTGTGGACACTAATGCCAAGAAAATAATAATTATTAACAAAAATTAAAAAAGAGCATGACTAACGCTAATCCACGCTATTTGCACTCTTAAGAGAACTCCACAAAAAGAAATGCTCAATGTCATTCTGTTCGCGCAGCGTGCCAGAGGCATTACGAAACGAAGTGTAGTGAAGAATCTCTTGAGATGCTTCGTTTCGCTTCGCTACACTCAGCATGACAAAACAGGATCATTTATTTTGTGGCTTACTCTAAATGTCTGTATTCTTGTTAAAGTGTTACCTTGAACCTATTAGCTAGTATTTTCTGTAATTCTGCTTCCTTCTAAATTTTAACCTTGCTATATGGCCCGAGACTATTATGAAACCCTGGGTGTCTCTCGTGACGCCGAGAAAGAAGAGATTAAACAGGCTTATCGCCGCCTAGCCCGAAAGTATCACCCAGATGTAAATAAAGAATCTGGGGCAGAGGAACGATTTAAGGAAATTAACCGCGCCTACGAAGTCCTGTCTGAACCAGAAGTTCGCGCCCGTTATGACCGCTTTGGTGAAGCAGGTGTTTCTGGCGCGGCTGCGGCTGGTCCTGGTTTCCAGGATATGGGTGACATGGGTGGTTTTGCCGATATCTTTGAGAGCATTTTCAGCGGCTTTGCTCCAGGTGGACAACCCCAACAAAGACGGCGGAGTGGACCAGTACGGGGCGATGATCTGCGCTTAGACCTGAAATTAGATTTTCGGGAAGCGGTATTTGGTGGAGAAAAGGAAATTCGGATTTCCCATTTAGAAACCTGTGAAGTTTGTACTGGTTCTGGCGCTAAATCAGGAACTCGCCCCCGGACTTGTAGCACCTGTAGCGGTTCAGGTCAAGTTAGACGGGTAACAAGAACTCCTTTTGGTAGCTTTACTCAAGTATCAACTTGTCCCACTTGTGATGGCACAGGAACAGTGGTGGAAGATAAGTGTAATGCTTGTGATGGTAAGGGCGCAAATCAGGTTACAAAGAAACTGAAAATTAATGTTCCCGCCGGTGTGGACAATGGCACAAGACTACGGATTTCCCAAGAGGGAGATGCGGGTCAACGGAATGGTCCTCCAGGTGATTTATACGTTTACTTGTTTGTCAATGAAGATGAAGAATTTCATCGTGAGGGCATTAATGTTAACTCAGAAATTAAAATTAGCTACTTACAAGCGATTTTAGGTTGCCGATTGGAGGTAAATACGGTAGATGGACCTGTGGAGTTAATTATTCCCTCTGGAACTCAACCGAATACAATCATGAAATTGGAAAATCGTGGTGTTCCCCGTCTGGGTAATCCTGTGAGTCGTGGTGATCATATGTTGACGGTGTTAATTGATATCCCCACTAAGATCATCCCAGAGGAACGAGAACTACTGGAGAAGTTGGCTAAAATTAGGGGAGACAGAACTGGTAAGGGTGGTTTAGAAGGATTCTTAGGAGGCTTGTTTAAGTCATGATTGGGTCTTCTGTATTCACCCCTGATGCTCAACTCGATTTACGTGGTACTCCTTGCCCGATTAATTTTGTGCGGACAAAATTATTTCTGGAAAAGATGCCTCCTGGCGATTTGTTGGAAGTCTGGTTAGATCCGGGTGAACCGATAGAACAAGTTCCTGATAGTCTAACAATGGCTGGTTATCAAGTGGAACAAATTACGGATTGTACTGGCTATTTTTCCCTGGTTATCCGTCGTCCGGTTACTGTGGCATGACAGGGGAAAATATTTCTACTAAACAGTTATTGGGTACGGTGTTAGCTGTACAGGCGAATTTTTATCGAGTACAGATGGATGAAGTAGAAGGAGTCAGCACTTCGGCTTCGCTCAGTGACCAGTCAGGAGTTCAGGAGTTCAGGAGTTCAGAAATAATACAAAGTTCTTCTTCCCCTTCTTCGCTGTCACCTGTTCCCTGTCACCTGTCACCTTCTTCCCCTATCCTCCTCTGTACAAGAAGAACGCGCTTAAAAAAGATTGGTCAGCAGGTGATGGTGGGCGATCGCGTAATTGTGGAAGAACCAGATTGGGCGGGGGGACGAGGGGCTGTGGGTGAGGTTTTACCGCGTCATAGCCAATTAAATCGCCCCGCGATCGCTAATGTCAATCAAATTCTCCTAGTTTTTGCGGTGGCTGACCCGCCTTTAGAACCTATTCAATTGAGTAGATTTTTAATTAAGGCTGAGTCTACAGGCGTTGATGTGCTGTTATGTTTGAATAAATGTGATTTAGTCTCTTTAGAAGAAAAACAGCAAATTAGCGATCGCTTACTGGCTTGGGGTTATCAACCTTTATTTATTAGCGTTCAAAATAGCATTAATATTGACCAAATAGCCACATATTTGCAGGATAAAATTACTGTGATTGCTGGTCCTTCTGGTGTGGGAAAATCCAGCTTGATTAATAGTTTGATTCCCGATATCAACCTGCGCGTGGGGGAAGTTTCTGGTAAATTAGCCCGTGGTCGCCATACCACCCGTCATGTAGAATTATTTGAAATGCCTACAGGTGGGTTATTAGCAGATACTCCTGGTTTTAATCAACCTGATTTAGATTGTAGTCCTGAAGAGTTAATCCACTATTTCCCAGAGGCCAGAGAACGCCTAGCTGTTGCCCATTGTCGCTTTAGTGATTGTATACACAAAGATGAGCCAGACTGTGCTGTTAGTGGTGACTGGGAACGATATCAGCATTATCTAGAATTTTTAGAAGATGCTTTAGCCCATCAAAACCAGACTAACCAACAAGCCGACCCGGAATCAAGTCTAAAATTAATATCTAAAGGTAAAGGTCAAAGTCAGTACGAACCAAAACTAGAAAGTAAAAAATACCGCCGAATTGCTCGAAAAACCCAGTTACAGGACTTACAGGAGTTATATCGAGAAAGTGAGGATTGATACTAGATAAATTTCAGATCCCCGACTTCTTGAAGAATATGTACCTCATAACACCGGGAAGTGCTGTATTGATCATGAACAGACAAATATGGGAAGCTTGCAAATACGCCAGGGAATGAATTCCCTGTCTCATAGCTCAAGTCCGTTAAAACGGACTAAGAAATTTCAGGCGTTGCTGAATTGAGGTATGAAATTCCCAAATTGAACCTTTAAAACTCAAACCTCAGTGCGTCTTTGCGCCTTTGCGTGAGACTAAAATTCATACCCTTAATCAGCAACGCCAAATTTCACAAGTAAGTGTAGACGCGGTTTCTAAGCGCCCGTTGAACTTCCGCGAAGCGGTGCTAGACCAAAATATTTTTCTATTAAGTATTAGCCGAGGATTCATGACCAATGACCCATATAGTCTTAAAATATTCTTAATTTCCCCACACAGACTTTTTTGTCTGTAACCTCCAAATACCACACATAAAAAATATTATGGCTATAGGCTACGTCGCGCTTGTACTTCATGCACATCTGCCCTTCGTTCGTCACCCAGGAAGTGATTATGTGCTAGAAGAAGAATGGCTGTATGAAGCGATTACTGAAACTTACATTCCTTTATTAAAAGTATTTGAAGGCTTAAAGCGAGACGGCGTTGATTTCAAACTCACCATGAGTATGACTCCGCCTTTGATTTCTATGCTTCGTGATCCTTTACTGCAAGAACGCTATGATGCTCACTTATCACAACTAGAAGAGCTTATAGAGTTAGAATCTGAGCGTAATATTCATAATGGTCATGTTCGATATTTAGCAGAACATTATGCAACTGAATTTAATCAAGCGCGGGAGTTATGGGAACGTTATCAGGGTGATTTAGTTACAGCATTTAAACAGTTCCAAGATAGTAATAACTTAGAAATTATTACCTGTGGTGCTACTCATGGCTACTTACCATTAATGAAAATGTATCCCCAAGCTGTGTGGGCGCAAATTCAGGTAGCTTGTGAACATTACGAAGAAACTTTTGGACAAGCGCCCAGAGGCATTTGGTTGCCAGAATGCGCCTATTATGAAGGTGTGGAGCGAATGCTGGCGGATGCTGGTTTACGTTATTTCCTCACTGATGGTCATGGGATTTTATACGCTCGTCCTCGTCCTCGCTTCGGTAGTTATGCCCCAATTTTTACAGAACCGGGTGTAGCGGCTTTTGGTCGAGATCATGAATCTTCCCAACAAGTATGGTCTTCTGAGGTGGGTTATCCCGGTGCGGCAGAATATCGGGAATTTTATAAAGATTTGGGTTGGGAAGCGGAATATGAATATATTAAGCCCTATATAATGCCTAATGGTCAGCGAAAAAATACTGGCATTAAGTATCATAAAATTACCGGACGGGGCTTAGGTCTTTCCGATAAAGCTCTTTATGATCCTTACTGGGCAAAGGAAAAAGCGGCAGAACACGCTGCTAACTTTATGTATAATCGTGAGCAGCAAACTGGGCATTTACACAATATGATGGGTCGGCCGCCAATTATTGTTTCTCCCTATGATGCGGAGTTATTTGGTCATTGGTGGTATGAGGGTCCTTGGTTTATTGATTATCTGTTCCGTAAGTCATGGTATGACCAGAAAACCTATGAAATGACCCATTTAGCCGATTATTTACGAGCTAATCCCAATCAGCAGGTATGTCGTCCTGCTCAGTCGAGTTGGGGCTTTAAGGGTTTCCATGAATATTGGTTGAATGATACTAATGCTTGGGTTTATCCACATTTGCACAAAGCTGCGGAACGGATGATTGAAATTTCTCAAATTGAGGCTGAAGATGAGTTACAGGAAAAAGCACTCAATCAAGCTGCAAGAGAGTTGTTATTAGCACAATCTTCTGACTGGGCGTTTATTATGCGGACAGGAACAATGGTTCCCTATGCAGTCAGAAGAACGCGATCGCATTTAATGCGTTTTAATAAGCTGTATGAAGATGTGAAAGTTGGTAAGGTTGATAGTGGTTGGTTGGAAAAAGTCGAATCAATGGATAATATTTTCCCCAATATTAACTATCGCGTTTATCGGCCAGCATTTTAAGTAGTTCCCAGATCCCCGACTTTTTCAAAAAGTCGGGGATCTATATCTAGAAAAGCAAAACCCCCAGCATTGTGACTGGGGGTTATTTTTATACACATCTTGTCAAATTGCCATTAAATACTATCTGGGTAAGTTGCGGCTGTTGTAAGCATCAATAGCATAGGCTGGTGTGCGTTGGGTATAGTCTATATCTACGCCAGTAATAGATTTAGCCAAAGCTGCAAATTTGTCAGAAGCCCAATTGCGTTCGTGAATGGGCTTGCTTTGTTCACCCATGAAATAAGCTAGAGAACCGATAACGGAAACTGCTACCCAAGCAACAACCAATAGAGAAATTAAAATAGCCATTCGAGAACCTCGTTTTTTACTTTTTGTAACCTTATGTAAATAAATATAACAGATTGTTAACAGAAGTTGCAAATTATTTTCTGGTGTGTATGCCCCTAAAATAGGTGAGGTATTCCTCACTGTAATAACAGGGGACAGGGGACAGGGGACAGGGGACAGGGGACAGGGAATAAAAATTACAGTTACCCAACTTCCTCTTTTTCTTCTTTCTGACTCGATGACTCCTGCTCCCTGCTATAAACTAAGCTAACTTAGCAATTTCAGCTTCCATGAATTTAGCAATCTGACTCAGTTTTTCTGGTGAGTTAGTTTCCATATACACTCTCACCAAAGGTTCTGTTCCAGAAGGACGCAGCAACACCCAGCTACCCTCTTCTAAATACAGTTTAATACCATCTTTCCTTCCCACCTCTTTCACCGCAATTCCTGCCACTTCTGAAGGCGGATTTTGGGTATAGGAATCAATCACGGCAACCTTGTGATCTTCCGTGAGGTGTAAATCCAAGCGATTGTTATACAAAGGACCATCAGCTTCAGCGATCGCTTCCTGTACCAACTGACTTAAAGGCTTACCTTCATAAGCGATCGCCTCAGCTACTAGCATATCTGCTAAAACCCCATCTTTTTCGGGAATATGGCCAATGATACTTAAACCACCGGATTCTTCTCCACCGATCAAAACGGCGGTTTCCCGCATTTTCTCACCAATGTATTTAAAACCTACCGCAGTTTCATAAATTTGCAAGCCATACTTAGCAGCAAAATTATCTAATAAATGCGTAGTTGCCACAGTCCTAACAATTGCACCGCTCTTACCCTTGTTTTTAATCAAATGCCGTGCTAGAACTAACAGCACTGTATTGGGAGTGAGAACGTTACCTTGTTCATCAACAATACCAAAGCGATCGCTATCACCATCGGTAGCCAAACCCAAATCCGCATGATCAGCCCTCACGGCTGCCACCAACTCAACTAACTGTTCCCCTTTGGGTTCAGGCATACCACCACCAAAAAGCACATCTCGCCAATCGTGGAAACTTTCTAATTGACAACCACAGTGTTGCAAGACTTCATCTAAATATCCCCGTGAGGTAGAATAAAGGGCATCATATTTGACCTTTAAATTCGCACTTTTAATTTTTTCCACATCCAATAAGGTGTAGATAAAATTTAGATAATCGGGCTTCGGATCAAAAGTAGAAATTGTCCCAGATGGGTTACTGCCAGGTAACTCGTCCGATGCCGTTTCTATGTTGGCGACAATAGTATCAGTAATTTCTGGAGTTGCAGGACCTGCATAATCGGGAATATATTTAATCCCACAATAGGGTGCAGGATTATGACTAGCAGTAAACATCAAAGCCCCTGCGGAATTGAGAAGACGCGCATTGTAGGCAATTACTGGAGTGGGACAATCCCGATCAGTAATTTTCACATTCCAGCCCAAATCCGCCAAAACTGCGGCAGATGCCTGGGCGAACTCGTCAGCTAAAAACCGTGTATCGTAGGCAATTAAAACAGGCCTATCCTGACTATAGGCAGTTTCCAGATAACTAGCGATCGCTCTCGTTACTTTCCGTACATTAGGAAAAGTAAAATCATCGGCAATAATTCCGCGCCATCCATCAGTACCAAACTTTATCTTACCGGAATTGCTAGGGTTACTCATATTGCCACTCTCTCCCGTGCATTATTATTGCTATTTACTATTAGGAAACATCCAGCAAAGCTGTGGAACAGCCACTAAGCCGCAAGTATCCCCAAGGTAATTTCTCTCACTCTACATGAGCAATGTCAACCCCCGATAGACCCTTTGTTAGTTACCACCTTTGGTCTTTATTTGCCCCCAGCCGGGGACAGGAACATTGGCATTGCCAAATGAGAAGAGGATTTATCAAAGCGCGACAGCATGAACCCCAAGTCAAAGCATTATTGGCAACGGCTACCCCACCCCAGCGCATTGGCATTCTTGCCCAAAAAGGTGTGTATGAGTTTCATCGTCATCTTCACTGGTTAACCCAGGTTGATGGTGTGGAAAAAGTGGCGAGGTTATTGAGATTGAGTCAAACCCATGAAACAGTTAAATATCGGGTATTACAAATTTTAAGAAAATATCAAAATGCCCCTTTATTATTAGGTAAGCGGATTCTGGAATTAACTTCCGGTGATGAAGGTTTTCCCAAACCGATTGTGATTGAAAAACAAGATTATTGCTTTCGGTTATATGCCGCTATGGATTGTATATTTATTGAGTCTGATAGCACCTTACATATTTTAGATTTTAAAACAGGTAGATCGGCTTTTGACCACAGACAAGCATTAGTTTATTTACTTGCAGCTCGTTATCTTTATCCTGGCAAACCCGCAGTTGCATCTTTTTATAATTTGGAAGCTGGCAAAAAATCGGAATTAATTACTATTAGTAATAGTGAGTTTAAATCTTTAGAATCTGAGTTAGCAAATATTGCCCATCAACATCAAGAAGATTTGCAACAATATGAGGCTAAAAATAGCAACTTCAGTCAAATATTTCCCCCAAACCCCGGAAACCATTGCCGTTTTTGTGCCTTTAGTTCTATCTGTGAATTTGCTGATTTAAAACTACCAAAATCTTATGCGATGCCAATTACAAAAGTTAGCGGTAAGCGTAAAGCTCAGTGGCTTTAGCCCTGAGAGTGTCAAAAAATCTCACCCTTCTCCCACATCTTCTGAAGATACCGGACTTATTCGAGCAATCCGGCATCTGTATCCTGCTTTTATGAAATAAATTTCCATTTCCATACCCAATTAGAAAATAAACCTTAATTACTGGTATTATATGGTTGAGGCATTTCTTTTATTCATACTGTAAATGCCCATTTTTTAATTTCTGGAGCTATTCAATGTCAATTTACGTCGGTAATTTGTCCTATCAAGTCGGAGAAGAAGACCTCAAGCAGGTTTTTGCAGAATATGGAACTGTAAAGAAAGCTCAACTACCTATTGACCGAGAAACCGGACGTGTCAGGGGTTTTGGCTTTGTAGAAATGAGTTCAGATGAAGAAGAACAAGCCGCAATTGAAGCGCTTGATGGTTCTGAATGGATGGGACGCAGCTTGAAAGTTAATAAAGCTAAACCCAGAGAAGATCGTGGTGGTGGTGGTGGACGGAACCGTTACTAAGTTTTAACACCTACAATAAACCGTAATTCTATCAAAACAGACACATATTGTGTCTTTTTTAAGTCCTATGGCGGATTTTATCTGAGTGCTGATATTGTAGTTAAGGAACAAGTCAACTTTTTAATTTTCGGAGTCATTCAATGTCAATTTACGTTGGTAATTTATCCTATGACGTTACGGAAAATGACCTAACTGGGGTTTTCGCAGAATATGGAACCGTGAAGAGAGTCCAACTACCCACTGACCGGGAAACTGGTCGGAAAAGAGGTTTTGCCTTTGTAGAAATGGGAACAGAGGCTGAAGAAACAGCCGCAATTGGAGCACTTGACGGTGCTGAATGGATGGGACGTGGGTTAAAAGTTAACAAAGCTAAACCCAAAGAAGATCGTGGTGGTGGTGGTGGACGTGGTGGATATGGTGGTGGTGGACGCGATCGCTACTAAATTTTGCCATTAGAACTCTAAGCATCATATTTTGAGGACAGAGAAAATCTCTGTCTTTTTTAATGTATACAAAAGCTTAAATTCATGCTATAGCGGTATGCAATTGAATCAGATACATCCTAGCCCCCTCCTCGCTTGCGGGGAGGGGGTTGGGGGTGGGGTTCTTGTATCTCACTCAACCGAGAACCGCTATATTGTACTAAGTAGGTGAACACAATAAAACCAAACTGTGTAAAGAAATGTAAAATCGCCTAAACCCTCTTCACTCTTGCCTCTTGCCTCTTGCCTCTTGCCTTTTGCCTTGCCATAACGACAATTTTCACCGCCAACCTACTTATCTCTCAACTTTTCAAGAGATTTATTTTTAACAAAATCTCTTAAAGAATGATAAGTCAATCCCACCAAAATTAATACTAAAAGCAATATTCAATTGTTCCAAAGTTCCGACTAACCAGCCAACAGTATCAGTGGTGGAAGATTCATAGTGATTAAACAAAATTGCAAATTTTCTTTCTAAGTATGGTTTAACTTTTCCACAAATGAGGACAATTTTTAATAATAAGCCCATTGTTGGGACTGTTCCTTGATTACTAATTAAATCTAAGAAAACAAAGTGCTGTGGTGATGATTGATTATTAACAACTAAAAAGTTTAATAAATTACTGCAAGTTCTTACCAATAACAAATCATTAATTTTTTGCTCATTGGCTTGAGGTAAAATATCTTGTAAATATTTATATAGTTTTTGGTTGAATTGTTTTTTTCCGTATTGCTTGTCCACAGAAGATATCAAATATTCATATAAATCATCTTTAAAATTACGAAAATTTTTCGCTTGTCCGCCATATTTTATGAACTGTTGGGCAGATTCATGATATGTATTCCCATGTTCAACTTTACCAATAAAATGTTTTAATGTGATGTATAACTCACTGTCAGTTAACAATGTAGGATTATCTATAGGGCGCAAGATTCTATCGGCTTCGGCAGTTGAGGTGTTTTTCAACATCTGAATTCGCCGCACTTTATAAGTTACATATTGTGATAAATCAATTTCAAATTTTTTTTGTACCTGTGATTGAAAATGTCTAACAGTTTCTTTTTGTTCAATAGTAGAGTTGTCGTTCATTAAACAATGTTCATACAGATAAGGATAACGACGAATTAAGGTCATCAGTGGCTGATTATCTTGCCTCTTAGTTACAGGATGAGTCTCATTTACTACTTGAGTAAATCTCTGTAAAATTAAATACTGTTCGCTGCTGACAAACTGTTTGATTAATTCCCGTAAACGAGTGATTTCGCGGCAGCGTAAATTGTTAATTTTATAAGTAGGAGGTATAGCATTAAATAAACTTATCAAATCAGCAATTGCACTATGTATCAGGGGGTTCATGTGCCAGTAGTTGATGAGAATATGGCAACACCGATTCAGGAAAAACTGAAATTCTTCAGATGCGTTCTTAGATGCGGTAATTTTGTCTAAAATTGAGATAATTTCTGGTTCAGGATAATTCGCTCTTTCAATAAATAATGCCCGGAATCTGTCCAATATTTGGTTGGGAGATTCTTTTCGCACTAGGTTTACTAAGTGTTGATAGATTAACTGTTCTTCATGGTAACAGTCATGATAATGGTGAGCATAGTCTAATTTTCGGCCAATTAGTTTCGTCGAATGTTCTTGGGGAACTGTTTTGTCTGAGTTAATATCAATTCTGTTTCTCACTTTTCATTACCTACAACCTGGAATAAGTATATTCTTTATACGTTTTATTATAAATAATAACAGTAGAAACACGGTTTTAGAATTATTTTTTAATTTGTATAGGTTAGTCTAATGTTGCTAAGAACATTTTACCATATAATACAGGACTTCACTGAGAGCTAAACATGAGGCAGATATAAATTTTTACTACCTAATCTTAAATTTTTAATCAAGAAACATCAGTGACTATGATCACCAAAAAATAGTAATCCTAAGATTTGGTATAAATTGGAGAATTTTGTGTAAGTAGGTTGGCGTTGAAAATTGTCGTTATGGCAAGGCAAAAGGCAAGAGGCAAGAGTGAAGAGGGTTTGGGCGATTTTACTTTTCTTTACACAGATTGGTTTTATTGTGTTCACCTACTTATATGAATGTAAAAACGCAAGTTATTACCCTCTTAAGTATATTGTTACTCATCCTTTAGTGGAGTGCTAATTGCTAAATAGGCAACTTTGGCAGCGGCTTGTTCAGCGGCTTTAATAGAACGCCCTTTACCTTGTCCTAGCATTTTTTCATATAGCCAAACTTCAGCAAAGAAGCGTTCATGATTGTGGTGGGGTTGACTGATTTCTAAAACTCGATATTCTGGAAGAACCTTAAATTGTGCTTGAGTCCATTCTTGTAAGGCTGCTTTATAATTGAGTCTAGCAGGGTCAAGACGGATTTCTGTGGTTAGTTGTTGGAAATGGGAATCTAACCAAGGACGAATCAGGTTAAGGTTGTTGGTACTCAGGTACAGCGCCCCTAGAACGGCTTCAAAGGAGTCTGCTAATCGTGATTCTTGACCAACATGATCAGCGGTGGCGCTACCGGCTACTAGTAAATATAATTCTAAACCATATTCTCTTGCTAGTTGGGAAAGAATGCGATCGCTCACCAAGACCGAACGAATAGCCGCAAAATCACCGACTGAACAATCAGCATAATGTTCCCATAATACCACGGCAGCCACTAGGCGTACCACTGCATCGCCAACAAATTCTAGCTGTTCATAATTGGCAGTATCAGAAACCGTGGGATGAGTGAGTGCTAAATCTAACAATTCCCATTTAATAGGTGCATTTAGTGACAAACCTAACTTTTGGACTAAACTTTCAAGCTGCCGTTGACGGCGGGGATAAACGCTGGACATTAGGTAAGTGTGGAACAAAGGGATAATAACTATTAACTTAGCATTAAATTATAGGGTATAAATAAAAGTCTGTTTTTTGTGCAAAAACTTACTACATCAGCATTTTCATAACTTCAACTAGCTGCGGAATCTGGAATTAGCGGATGATACCATACAATAAAAACATAAAAGAAGAGATAAGCTGACGTTTATTCCTGTTTTATTACTTGCATTAGATAAGCATTTAGACTTTCGGGGGTTTCAGCATAGCCATTAAATGCTGTAAGTGCTTGTTCATTGGTAAGTATAGGATGTGGACTGGTATAGTCATTATTAAAAGTGAAACTTAATTTTTCTGCAATGAACAATTTACTTTTACAAGAATCTCTTAAAATTAACCTTAAAAAGAGTAACACAAACCACATTTCATATTTTCCTCGGAAAACCTTATAATGTTCACAATTAGTAAATTCTTCCATTTTATTATTTAAAATATCTGCTGGAATTTCTGGAGCATTTGGAAACTTTTGTTTGATTTCTTCCAAATCATAATTTGCCGAAACTGACTCTAAAGTTAAATCAATAAAATTTTCAAAATCTTTAGAAAGATTATCAGATAAATTTACACCTATTTCTCTCCCTGTAGAATTTCTAATTTCTACCAAACAAGCATACCAAGCATTAAGCAAAATTGTAGCTTGATGAAATTCTTCTTGTCTATCTTTAAAAAGAGTCATACAAACTTGAAAATCTGGATCACTAACCTCTGATAAATGACATTCATTTTTGATAATTTCTTTGAAAACATTTACTGAAACATAAAAATTTTCAATTGAATAACAAGATGTTTCAAATATTGGTGGGTTATGAGGTGGTAAAGGTTCATTAAAATCTCTATCAATGAAAAATGCTTTCTTATATTTATCATATTCTCTATGAATATTAATAAGTCGGTAAACGTCTAATACTTTATCTCGTCCATCGCACATGATTGGGTGATAGTTATCTATAAAACGCTTGATTCGTGGAACATAGTAAGCATTATCCTTCCCTTCAAAAAAGCAAAACAAGCCATCTTTATTTTGTCTTGTATGCAGGGCAAATTCTTGATAGGCAACCTGGGGTTTATCTCGACTCTGTTTGAGTTTTTGTAAGTATGACATTAGGCTATAATCATTTCTGAAGGTTGAATATATTGATCTAATCCAATAGCATATTTATCTAATTCATTATCAAAAATAAATGGAGAATGAGTTACTGCTAAAAGTAATTCACATTTTCCTGAATTGATAATATCTGGAAGTAATTTTTGTTGCCATATCATTGATAACGATAATTCTGGTTCATCAAAAAGTACAATAAATTTTTTATCGGCTTCTGAAAGATAAATCTTAGAAAATATGGAAATAATCTGTTTTTCTCCAGATGAAAGTTTATTCAAGGCAATTTCAGAATCAGTTTTATCTGATTTGATAAATATTTTGATGGCACTTTCATCATAAAATACCTTTTTATTGATTAAATATTTATTACAAACGTCTTTAAATTTCTTCACGGAGTCATCTAATTCTTTTTGTTTATCATATATTTCTACTAATTTTTTTAAAATATAAGTTAGTGATGGATTTTCAAATGATTGATTTTTAACACTATTTCTAATTTCATTTTTATCATTTTCAGATAATTCTTTACCAACTCTTGCTAAAATAATTTCAATATCATTTTCATTAATTTTATTTAAAAAACTATTGTCTGTTTGAGCAAATCCTTTTACTAACTGACTGAGAATTTCTGAAGTAATTTTAGAAAATCCTTCTTTTAAAAGTTGATCTATTGTACTTTCAATTTGATTGAAACGTTTTTGTACATCATCCATTCCAAACTGAATCAGTGTATTTTCTTGATTTAAAATTTCATCATTGTAACCTAAATTATATAAATCTTCCTCAACACGTCTGTATGTTGGAAAATACATAATGTCACTACCTTCAATACCGGATTCAATTTCCTCTTTACAGTTTCTAAAAAATTGGTTTGATAAATTTTCCTGATTCATTTCGACTTGTTCAAAAAATCGAAATAGATGATTTATAGTTATATGAGTTTTAGGATATTTTCTAAAATAGGGATTATATTCAAGTTCCATTTCTAATTTTTTTCTATTACCTTTGACTCGAGTTCTTAACATCTCAAATTCAGAATAACCATACTCATTAATAAATTTATTAACTGTTGGATTATCATAAATTCCTTTAGTCAATTCATCTACACTAGCTTTATCTATTTTAATAGGATTTCTGTCATCAAATTCTAAAATCAATTCATCAAAACTGAATTCATCAAGTCTAAAAAAATTTCTTGTCAAAGTATAATAAAAAAGATTTAAAACTTGAGTCTTACCAATTCCATTTTCACCAACTAGTATCTTTATATTTTCATCAAAAGGAATGTGTATATCATCTGTTCCAAAAAGACCATACACTGAAAAAGATTTTATATTACTTGTGTTCATTTTATTGTCCATATTAATAACTATAGCTATATATTATGTCATAAGTTGTCAAATAGCTCTATTCAAAATTTCATTAGCTAAAATGTTTCAGTCTCTCTCATTTTCTGTAGTAATTGAAAAAACGAACTATGGAAAATAAAATCCAAAGTCCGTTTTCAAAGAGAGTCGGTAGTAAGCCGGGTTCTGTTCTCTTGCGAGGGCAGTTATCTATCTGGGATGTTTGTTACCAAACACCTCTAGCGGCTCTTTTCAAGCGGAACTGGTAAAAGACCAACCGTAGTTCCTCCGGCCTTGCTTCCAACTGGGGTTTACCGAGCCAACGCCTCTCGACGCTGCTGGTGCGCTCTTACCGCACCTTTGCACCCTTACCAACCAATAAATTGACTGGCGGTATCTTTCTGTGGCACTATCCTCACGATCGCTCGCACTGGACGTTATCCAGCAAGTCTGGTCTTTCGGAAGCCCGGACTTTCCTCAAACCAGTCTTAATGACTAATCTGCAACTGCCTACGCCTACTCTCTTCTTTCTCTATTTTACATTTGATTGCATACTCTGTACTACTACCTGAAAATCACTTTTTCTTATTCCAGGGTAGCGCGTAAGTCCAAGGGAGTTTTTTAATAGTAAAAGGACAATTAATAATTGACACTGGAGGAACATTTATTCCTGGCGCAATACCGACCCTCATTTCGGAAATCCGCAGCACAAGTTGTAATGAAAATTCCAAATTTTTTTTGCCATCTATAAAGTCTTTGTATAACTTCTTATCATTCTTCTTGATGGCAGCAATATTAATTAAGGGAGAAGCTGGTTGATATATTCCTGATTCTTTATCTCTTTGAAATACATCTTCTGCGGTGACATTTTCAGAAATTGTCTTTTTAGGAGCAATGATTGTCGGGACTTGGGGTATAGCTAAATCGCGGGTTAAGTCAGGAGATTTGCGAATCACTCGCCGGGACTGTTTGGTATGTTCAACCACGAAAGAACTATTATCCCAATCAACATATACAGCAATGCTATCTGATTTATTTTCAATACTCATTGATAACTCTTTGAGATCAGTTTCTACTTTATCTAAACCATAATTACCTGTTTTGAAGGAAATACCCACGGTGTCTTGGAGATTTTGTTCTTTTAATTGATCATCAACAGCACCGTTTTGGAAATCAACTTTTACTATATTGTCTATAGATTCAATCATGCGATTAAATGTCCAATAGACAGTCAGTATGTAAATCATCAAAATAATCAGATTTTGGTCGCCACTTTGCATTTTTATAACCCTGATTTTCTACCATTTT